>JBEKVA010000033.1:0-17976 GCA_049514475.1 Spirochaetia bacterium | reverse complement strand
CGGCCTGAAAGGCGAGCTGGACCAGCCGGGGGAGCCGTGCATCTGGCAGGGCCGGCTGGTGGTCACCTGCTTCGACCTGGTAACGGGGCCCCAGATGGTAAACACGAAGCACGAGATGCCGGCCACGCTCTCAGAGCTTCAGCCGCGCTGAGACGGGCCGGGCGCGCGAGCGCCTGGGCGCGCAGCCCGCGGTAGCCCCGCGGGCCCCGCCCTTTACTCCACCGTCTTCAGCCACCCTCCGTCCACGTAGTAGCTTGAGCCGACGCAGTAGCTTGCGCGCGGAGAGCAGAGGAACACGTAAAAGGAGGCGAGCTCTTCCGGCGTGGCAAAGCGGCCGATGGGCGCGTTGTCTTTCGCGATCTTGTCCAGGTACTGGTCGGGGGTCATGGCCGTACCCTTGGTGAGCAGCCCCGCACTCTTTTTCCAGTCAGGGGTTAGGATCAGCCCGGGGTTGACCGCGTTCACGCGGATGCCTTCGCCAATGAGTTCGTTAGCAAGGCACTTGGAAAACATCAACAGCGCCGCCTTCGTCGTGTTGTAAATCGGCTCGTAGCCCAGAGGCTGTTTTGCGCAGATCGATGCCGTGTTTAGAATAACCCCGCCGCCGCGCTTTCTCATAAGCGGAACCAGGCTGCGGGAGAGACGTATCGCTGCCATGACATGGAGATTCCAGAAATGATTCCATTTTTCGTCAGGAGCATCCATGATCTTCTCCAATGATCCTGTGCCAGCGTTGTTGATAAGGATATCAACTCCGTCAAAGGTCACTGAGATCGTGGCGACCGCCGCATCGATATCTTCTCTTTTAGAAACGTCCGCGGAAATCCCTCGGCATTTTACCCCATGGGCTTTTGCAATGCAGTCCGCCTGCGCCTCTACCCGGGCCTTATCGCGGGCGATGATCGCAACGTCGGCGCCTTCGGCGGCGAGTGCATGCGCAATAGCGAGTCCAATGCCTACGCTGCCGCCGCTGATGACAGCCCGCTTACCTCGCAGATCGAGATCCATTTCTCCCTCCTGTGTTGTCAGTTCTTGTCGAGGAACGGCAGATCCTGTCTGATCGCGGGCTTCAGGAGAAGAATCTGCTCTAGGCGCGCATCGATGCGCTTCGTATCGATGGGATATTTTCCGTATTCGTACGCCGTATCAAAAAGAGTGAGGATGTTCTCCGGCGGGCAATCGACCTGGATATTATGCCCGCTGGAGAATATGTAGCCGCCGCCGGGGGCGAGGTTCTTGATGCGATAGAGCGCATCCGCCTCCACGTGCTCCCTGCTCTTGTTGAAAATGCCCTGGTTGTTCGTATTGCCGTGGTAGCTGATCCGGCCGCCGAAATCCTTTTTCAGGCGCGCGGCATCGCCGTTGCCGTCGGCGCTGGGCTGCATGGGGTGTACGATGTCGACTCCGATGTCGATGAGCTCCTGCAGGCACCAGTAGGTGGAGCCGCAGGTGTGGTGGCAGATCTTCACTTTGTTGTCCGTCTTGCGCTTGATGAAATCGAAAATCTTCTTTTCCCGGGGCATCATTTCCTCCCGGAACATCTGCGGTGAGATGAAGGGGCCGTGCTGCATCCCCCAGTCATCTGCGTACCATTGCCATTCCACATAGTCCTTGATTTCGCTCAGAATGTTGTCTAGATAGGCAATGATCCAGTCAACGAGCTTGTCCATGAGGTAGAAGTAAAACTCCTTGTCCCCGACGGAATCATAGGTAAACTGCTCGATGCCGCGCAGCTCCCAGGAGAAATAGTAGATAGCAGGCTGCCAGCCTGATACCAGCGCATAGTCGGTCTTTTCCGTCAATATGCGGGCGCGCTCGCGCAGGCCGTCGGAGATAGCCCGGTCCGTGGGGTCAGGCCATTTGTAATTCTTCAGGTCGGCCAGTGTGAAGTTTCTCATGATCGGCTCGGCAATCTCGCAGTACAGCCCGCAGCGGTCAAATCGGGTGCCGAACATGTCGAACCATGACCCGTTGGGAAGCTCGTTGTATTTCCAGTAGGAAGGGGCGTTCGGGTAGATGTATCGGGTGTCGACGTGCAGGCGCTGCAACACCGCTTCAGAGTTCTGCGCAATGCGCTGGCCGGTGCAGATGAGGGGGATTTTCGCTTTGTCTTCCGGCAGCCCCAGGTGGTCGACAAGGTTCCTGTAGGAATCGATGTGGATCGAGCTGACAACAGAATTGCTCTCGATGACCATACGGTCCCCTTCCTGGTGCTTCAGGCTCCGACGCACTCTTTCTCGCGGTGTCATGACTGCCTCCTTCATTTCACTATCGTGACCTTAGTCCGGTCGAACGTAACGGCAACGGCAAGTATAATCAGGATTCCAAGGAACATCTGCTGGGCCATGACGTCGACGCCGATGATCGTCAGGCCGTTCTTGATTATACCCATCGTCAAGGCTCCGATCAGGACGTTCACCGCGCTCCCGCTCCCGCCCGTGAGGGCGATGCCCCCAACGACGACGCACGCGATGGATTCCAGCACGTAGGAGTTGCCGAATATCGCCGAGCCGCTGTACAGGCGCGTTGAGATGATCATGCCGGCTATGCCGGCGCCTATCCCCGAGAGCACGAAGGAGAGCAGCCGCGTCCTGTTGACGTTAATGCCGGACATCCACGTCATCCGTTCGTTGACGCCCACGGCATAGATCGTGCGCCCAAGATAGGTACGCTTCTGTATGAAAAGGAAAACAGCAAAGGCCAGGAGCGCCCAGATCCAAGCGAACTTGACCGGCCCGATCCCGCCGTTGAATGCCTCCGCGTATTTCATGCATTTCTGGGGGAACGTCATGGGGGCGGCATGGATGAGGTAGGTCACGCTCGTGAAGACTCCCCCCGTTCCCAGTGTCAGGAGGAAGGATGGTATCTTGCACGTGGTGGCAAGAATCCCGTTCAGGAGCCCGCAGAAAGCGGCTACAAGAAGGGTGACCGGGAATGCCCAGTAGCCTAGGGGGGGGAGGAAGAGAATCGAAACAACGGAAACGAGGGAGATGATCCCGCCGACGGAAAGGTCGATCCCGCCCGTTATCACAGGGATGCTCTGGCCGAGCCCGACAGCGAGCATGCTCATTGCAATGTAGATGATCGTCTTGATGTTCATGGCAACCAGAAGGGTGTGGTCGATCAGGTAAAAGACAAGGAGGAAGACAAGCATCACTATGACCGACACCGCGATCGCCGGCATGCGGGCAACAAGGCTTTTGATGCTGCCCCTGGCTGCCTGGGTTCCCTTCGGAAGGCCTGCCTTTATTTCGGTCATCTTTGCAGCTCCTTCATACAACGTAACGGATGATATCGACTGGAGCGGGCTTGCTGCCGGCCGCGCAGGGTATCTCGGCGGTCACTTTCCCATCCCTGAGGGCAATCATTCGGTTGCACAGCCCGATGTCTTCTTCCATTGTGTCGCACATGATGATCATTGCCATCCCCTGCCGGGCGAGGGCGCGTATCCTGTGGTAGATCTCCTCTTTTGCCCCGACGTCGACTCCGCGCGTCGGGTGATCGAGGATGAGCAGGCGTGCGCTGGATGCCAGCCATTTCGCCATGACTACCTTCTGCTGGTTGCCGCCGCTCAAGGTGCTCACGTTCGTCGCCAGCGAGCGCGCCTTGATGTGCAATTGGTTCACCCAGTCCGTGGCCACCACTTTTTCCCTTCGCAGGGAGAGGATCCCCCCGGTGAGCAGCTTTCGCAGCATGACTAGGGTGATGTTCGCCTTGACGTCCATCTGCAGCCCCAGGCCCTCGTCCCTGCGGTCGGCCGGGAGATAGCCTATGCCGGCGGCAATTGCCGCGGAAGGGCGCGAAAGATCGGCGCGCTTGCCGTCTACCATGACCTGACCGCCGTCGGCGGTCCGCACCCCGGCAAGGCACTTGCAGAGCTCTTCCTTTCCGGAGCCGATGACCCCGCCGAAGCACAGGATTTCTCCCTTCCGCACGGAAAAGCTTATGGGGTCAAATCTTCCGCGGACGCTGAGGCCTTCCACGCGGATCACCTCTTCGGCCTCCGGCTCCCTCTGTTCGACCTCAATGAAGTGATCGGCGGCCAGCTCGTGCCCGACCATCAAATTCTCGATTTGCTCCACCGTTGCCTGCGCCGCCTCGATGTCGCTGATGCTCTCCCCGTCCTTGAAGATTACGATGCGAGTGGCCAGCTCCAGGACTTCCTCCAGGCGGTGGGAGATGAAGATGATTGAGGCCTCGCTGCGCAGGGCCCGCAGCAGGCTGAAAAGCTGGTCGATCTCGCTCTTGACGAGCACCGTGGTCGGCTCGTCGAGGATGAGGACGGGGTGCACCACCCCGTATTGCCGAGTCAGCCACAGCAGGCGGGCAATCTCGACCATCTGCCGCTGCGCCTGGGAGATGTCGCTCACGAGCGCCCGCGGGGATACGTAGATGCTGCATTCCTCCAGGATGGATTCGGCTTCATGGAGGATCGCCGCCGAACGGAGAAAGGGTCCCCGGGTGAACCTCTTCTCGTGGCATAGAAGGATGTTCTCCGCCACTGTCATGTTCGCCAGGAGGCTCTGCTCCTGGAAAACCATCCCGACGCCGTTGCGGATGGCATCCTGGGGGTCGGCGGGATGGACCTCGACGCCCCGTACTTTCATCGATCCGCCGTCCATCTTATGCAGCCCGATGAGGATCTTCATGAGGGTGGATTTGCCAGCCCCATTCTCCCCGACAAGCCCGAGGATCTCCTGCTTTCTCACGGTGAGGTCGACGCCCTTCAGAGCGCGCACCCCGGGAAAGTCCTTCACCACTCCCCGAAGCTCGATGACAGGAACGTCGTCGGCGATGCTCGTAGTTTCTTTCCTCACTTGATTATCCCTATTTTCTTGCGGTCCATCGAGGCGGTGATAGCGGCTATAAGGACAACGCCGTTCACCGCCGCCTGCGCGTAGACGTTGACATTCATCATTACCAGTCCATTCTGCAGAAACTGGTAGGCCAGGGCGCCGATGACAGCATTGATGGCCCCGCCGGCCCCGCCGGACATTGCCGTGCCGCCCAGCACGGTGGCAATGACCGCCGGGAACATATAGCCGCTTCCCATCTGGGAGGTGGTTAGCTGCAGGCGCGACATGAGGAAAAAACCCACCAAAGCGTAGCTCGCCCCGGCAATGCCGAAGACGATCACCTTTATCTTGTCCGCCCTTACTCCCGCTTGGATGGCAAGGGATTCGTTGCCCCCGATGGCGTACAGGTGTTTCCCGAAGGCCGTCTGGCGCTGGAGGAAAAAGAATATAGCGAAGACGACCAGCGAGATCAACGCGATGAATGGGATGAAGCCAAATAGCTTCCCATCGACCATATATTTCAGCAACTCGTTCTTCACTGGGTACTGCTGTCCCTTGATGACAATGACCGCCAGTCCACGGGTGACGTACCACATGCCGAGGGTAACCAGGAAGGACGGCATTTTCAGCTTCGTATTGATCACGCCGCTGAGAAAGCCGCTGGCAAAGCCGATGCAGAGGGCCAGGAGCATCACGGGGAAGACCATGGCGGGGTTTTGCCGGATAAGAAGGCCGGAGACCACGGCGGAAAGCGCGATGATCCCCTCCGTAGAGAGGTCCATGCCCCCGACGAGGAACACAAGCGTCATTCCCTGCACGGCAATCAGGAAGAGCCCCGCGAGGCTCAGGATGTTCTGGAAATTGGCGGGGGAAAGATTGCCACCCCGTGTTCCGGCGGCGAATATGATCATTACGACGGCGAGGGTCACAAGGGACCCGAAGTATTTTCTCGTCCGCAATGTCCTGAAGGGGTGCGCCTGCTGCGAGCTGGTTCGGGGTTCGGTTGTCTCTTGCTTGGCATTCATAATAACGTATCCTACGGAGGCACGCCGGCGGTGGGTTAAGGAAGCGCCAGCGCTTTGTTTCTGCAACGCGGGGGGCACAGGTGCCCCCCGCGAAATAATTCCTGTCAGCTCCTGTCTACATGCCTTTCAGGTAGCGTTTCCACATATCCTTCATATCGGCCCCGTAAGCTTTTTCGAAGGGGGGAGCAGCCTTGTAGTAGTTCTTCAGGGCTGCAGCGGCATTCTTCTTATCGATCTGAACGCTCCTCGCGTACCACGTGCGCTTGGCTGCCGGAAGCTTAGAGACGTCCAGCGTACCTCTCTTGGCCGCGAGGGCCATGTTTAGGCCGAAGCATCCCTGCCACGAGGGATCGAAATACGCAGTTGCGATGCAGGTGCCGTCGAGGATGGCCTGGATTGTGATCTCGTCCCCGTTCATGCCCGTGACGGGAACCTTTCCCGCGAGGCCCTTCTGCTTCAGGGCCTCAATGGCGCCCATGCACATATTATCCGCGGCCGCCCAGATTCCTTTGACGTCCGAATTTGCAACAAGGGCGTTTGCCACGAGGTCATAGGCCTTGGACTGGTCCCATTCGCCGGGGAGATCCGCAACCACCTGGATGCCGGGGTATTCGGCAAGGGCTTTCTTGAAGCCCTCCACCCTGGTGATGTTCGCACCGTTGGCGAGCATGCCCTGGATCTCGAACACTTTGCCCTTGCCGCCGATGGCGTCGAAAAGGGTCTTCGCGGTGAAATATCCGTCGGTGACACCGTCATATGCAATGTGGGCCACCCAGTACTTGTAGTCCATTACGTTCACGTCGTCCGGCTTGTTCCACCAGGAAACCCAGTACACCTTTGCTTCTTCGCAGGCCTTTGCGATGGGGACGACATCCGGGGACTCGTTGGGATCGATGTTGAAGACGATGTTTCCGCCAGTCTTGGCGATGAGGGCGGCAATGTCGTCATTCTGCTTTTGGCTGTTTCCACCGCAGTTGACGTCTGCATGCGGTAGCCCGACCATTTTCGCGAATCCGACGCCGCCGTCGTGCCACGCAATGTGATACGGATGATCGACCGAACGAATGACCGTGCAGAGCGTAGGTTTCGCGCCGTTGCCTTTGTCCTGGGCCATCCCAGAGAATGCGGCAACGCAGAGAATCAGGACCATGAGACAAAGAACTCTCAGACCTTTGGCCATTTTCTGCCTCCTCTTTTTGTCGCGGCGCAACCTCGCAATTGCGGCCGCATCCATCCTCGTCAACGACGAGTGAGAACTTGCTTAGACTATCATCAGGAATACTGTTTGTCAATTATATAATTATGTTATATTATTGACTTTCAAAACAGTTAACCTTCTTTGATTGACAACCATCACTCATAATACGTAGTATGCAATCACGTGGGAGGTTTTCCATCAAAGCACTGAAGCAGAACAATATCAGGACCGTCCTCCAACTAATGCGCGTGCGAACCACGGCGACGGTGGCAGAGATATCTCTCTCCATTAAACTGAGCAAGACCACGATCAAAAAGCTCATAGATTGCCTGGTTTCCCTTAATCTCGTTGTCTCGGCGGGAAAGGGGCTTTCCACGGAAGATGGGGGCAAAAAACCCGAGCTTTTCAGTTTCAACAGGAACTTCGGATACGTGATCAGCATTCATGTCACGCCCGACGAAATCCTGGCGGCGACGACAGACATGGCGGGAGAAATAGAGGAATATCGCACATCGGTGGTGGGGCCTGAGCGGAGCCTGCCTTCAATCATCGAGCGCGTTGCCCAGGCTGCGCGGGATTTCATCACTGAGAAATCACCCACGGGCGAGAAGCTGGTCGGGATTGTCGTCTCTCTTCCGGGTCTTGCGGATTCCTCGAAAGGCGTGTCCATATACTCGCCCCACTATCACGAGTGGGGGCGTGACGTCCCGTTTGCTGACCCACTGCGGGCCGCACTTGGCAGCGAAGTAGAAGCGCCAATCTTCATCGATTGCGTCAACAGATATCAGGCCATCGCAGAGCGCAGCCGAGGGGCGGCCGCGGGAGCTGCAAACTTCATCATCATCGATGCGCTGAACGAGGGCTTGGGGTCGGGGATCTTTCTTCACGGTACCCTCCTGCAAGGCAACCAGAGTCTTTCGGGAGAGATCGGCCACATGGTCGTAAATCCCGTGGATGGAGTGCCCTGCATCTGCGGTCACCGCGGCTGCTTCGAGGCCATGGTGTCCGCGAAGCGCATCCTCGGGCTTGTCGAGGCGGCCCGCCAGCGGGGAGAGCGGTCCGTGCTTTTTGAGGAGGCCGACAATCGGCCGGTCGAGCTGGATGCGCTGTGCGCCGCGGCACAGCAGGGGGATGCGCTGTCCGTCTCCTTTATCGACGATGTGGCACGATGGTTTCTCATCGGGCTGGGGAATATCATCATGGTGAACGATCCCGAGCTGATCGTCATCCAGGGACAGTACGTGAAGGCAGGCGATTGTTTTCTCTCACGCCTCCGGGAAGGCATCAGGCACATCGGGCTCCCCGACGTCGAAAAGAAAGTACGCATCGAGTATTCCTCTCTTGGTGAAGAGAGAGGGGTTGTCGGGGGAGCAGCCTTCGTACTTGACGACTACTTCTCCACGCGGCTTACATTCTGAAGGCGACAGCATGGCACGCGCGCACGGCTGCCACGGAATAGCATACAGGAGGAATTGATGAAACAGTCAGTGATGACCTCTCCCGGCCGCATCGAGTTTCGCGACATACCGGTTCCCGTTCCGGCAGCGAACGAGGTGCTCATCCGCATGAAGCGCATCGGCGTGTGCGGCTCCGACATCCACGTCTGGCACGGCAAGCACGCCCTCACCCCGTACCCGGTCGTGCAGGGGCACGAGGTGTCGGGCATCATCGAGAAAGTGGGCTCGTTGGTCAGGGGATTCGCACCCGGACAGGCGGTGACCATCCAGCCGCAGGTGACCTGCGGGACCTGCTACCCGTGCACGCATGGCGCCTATCACATCTGCGACAGCCTGAAGGTCATGGGGTTCCAGACCACGGGCGCCGGCTCGGAGTACTTTTCCGTGGAGGCTTCAAAGGTCCTGAAGCTGCCGCCGAAGATGGACCTGGAGCACGGGGCCATGATCGAACCGGCGGCCGTCGCGGTGCATGCCCTGGGACGGGCGGGGAATGTCTCGGGTATGAAGGTGCTGGTCCTGGGCGCGGGGCCCATCGGGAACCTTGTGGCCCAGTGCGCGAAGGGGCTGGGAGCCGCGGAGGTAATGATCACCGACGTGAGCGACTTCCGCCTGGGAAAGGCGAAGGAGTGCGGCATCGGCCTCTGCGTGAATATCGGGAAGAACGACCTCGCGGCCGCGGTCAAGGAGCATTTCGGGGAGGCGAAGGCCGACCTGATCCTCGAGTGCGTCGGCGCCCAGCAGACCATGGCGCAGGCGGTGGCCGTTGCACGCAAGGGCACCGACATCATCGTGGTGGGCGTCTTCGGCGACAAGCCTGTCGTGGACATGGGCACCGTGCAGGACCGAGAGCTGCGCCTGATCGGCACCCTGATGTACCGCGAACCTGACTGGAAGAAGGCCATCGAGCTGGTGGAAAAGAAAAAGATCCACCTGGCGCCTCTCATCACCGACCATTTCGAGTTTGCCGATTACACGAAGGCCTATGAGTACATCGAGGCCAACCGTGAAAAGGCGATGAAGGTGATGATCGTCGTGGATCGGTAAGGCGGCAGACAACCGGCGCCGCGGCGCCCGCCCACAGCATCCTACCGCAGCGCGAGCACGATGATGCGCACGCCCAGCGCCGCCACGATGAGGTTGCCGCCGATCACGGCAATCGTGCGAAACCGCGGCGGAAGCCTTCCATGGAAAATGCTTCCCAGTCCCGCGAGCAGGGTCTGCCATGAAAGGGATGCGGCGGCTGCCCCGAGCACGAAAGCAATCCGATCGCCGGGCATGGTCCCGCCTGTCCTTTGCCTGCCGAGGATGAGCGCCGCGAAATACACAACGGTGAGCGGATTGACCATCGTGATGAGCAGGAGCTGCAGGTAGGCGCCGAAGGGTCCCTGCGGCTGCCGCGCGCCGGTTTCCTGCCGAGTCTTCCCGCGCGCCTTCCGCAGGCCCTGCAGGATCCCGAAGGCCGCAAGAAGCAGAAGTGCGATGCCCCCGGCGCAGCGCACCTGCCGGGCAACAGGCTCCAGGAAAACGACGAGGGCCGTTCCCGCGAGGCTTGCCACCGTTGCGTAGACCAGGTCGGCTGTCGCGGCCCCTGCGCCGGCGGCAAAGCCCCTCCGAAAGCCTGACACCATGCCGGTGGTCACGATGAGTACTGAGACCGCGCCGACGGGAATCGCGATGCCCCAGCCCGCGAGAAGTCCTTCGATCAGCCCGTTCATGCTGCACTGTATCCTGGACCGTCGCGCCGGGGGAAGGGCCGCGCGCGCGGGCCGCGAGTTGACTCCTCACCATGTCGGCACTACCCTGAATGAAAGGGGGGCAGCATGAAAGTTCTCAATCAGAAGTCACTGGATGACAAGCTTCGACTGGCGGCGCAGGTTGCGCCGGAGAAGATTGTCGGTGAAATCAGGGACTTCCTTTTTTCAGCGGACGATGCCCAGCTCTACCACGTCAACCCGTACCGTTTCGCGGCACAGCGGAAGCTCGATCGGATCGGCACGCTGCGCGCCTTCCTTCACCTCACCAAGGGAGGACTGTTCAACCTCTTCTGGAACGTCCACTGTCCCGCCTGCAAGGGGATCACGCAGCACTCCAGCTCGCTGCGCACGCTGCATCACCAGGACACCTGCCCTTCCTGCAGCACCGAGTTCTCGGAGGGCTTCGACAAGAGCCTCGAGGTGAGCTTTGGCGTGAATCCGGCCATCGTGGCTCCCGCCGACGTCGATCCGTTCTCCCAGATCATCGCCTCCTTCGACATGGAACCGGGCATCAGCATCGAGCTGGAGAAGGGGGAAAGCCATTACCTGAAACAGGACCTGCGGGAAGGCAACTATTTCACGCTGATCGCCGGTGAGCAGAAGGCACTGAACATGGTCGTACAGGGCGGCGCCGCCCCGTCGGCGCAGAAGATCACATTCGAGTACCGGGACAACCTGCCCCCGCTCACCATCGAGGTGGCACGGGAAGGACCGGCGGAGATCGTGATCGTGAACAGGGGGCGGGAAAAGGAACGCTTTACCTTTGCCCGTCTTTCGCCGCAGCGCTGGCCCAGCGCCGCGGTCGTCTCCAGCCTCCAGGATTTCCGCGACCTCTTCTCCTCCGAGATGCTCTCCCTGAACGAGACATTCTCCATCGAGAACCTCGGCTTCCTGTTCACCGACCTCAAGGGATCCACGGAGATGTACGAGCGGCTGGGAGACGCCCAGGCGTTCGCGCTGGTGAAAGAGCATTTCTATATCCTGGAGCGCCTGGTGCGGGAGCACAGCGGAGGAATCGTGAAGACGATTGGCGATGCCATCATGGCGGTGTTCACCGACCCGCGCGATGCGTTGCGTACCGCCGTGGAGATGATCGAGGCGTTCGACGACCTTGAAACGGCGAAGAAGCTGAAGAATGCCATCGTCATCAAGGTCGGCATCCACCACGGACCCTGCATCGCGGTGACCCTGAACGAGCGCATCGACTATTTCGGCACCACCGTGAACATCGCCGCGCGCGTGCAGGGCCTGTCGGACGGCCGCGACGTGATGGCCTCCGGGGCTATCTTCGGAGAGAGCGATGCCTCCTCGTACCTTCGCGGCAAGGGCTGGTCCAGCGAGCCGTTCACGACAAGCCTCAAGGGGCTGAAATCGAGCTACCAGGTGCACAAGCTTCAGGCGCCGAACGCCTGAGCGGCGCCGCATGAGGGGACGCTGACGGCCGCCTGTGCAGCGGCGTCAGCGTGCGTTCCCGTCGACCCGCTCCTCTCAAGCGGCGGAGCTGTCCGATGAGCGGAGGCTAGGCTTTGCCTCCTTGTTGTCGCGCTGCACCTTATAGCCGAGCACGGTGGCGAGGGTCAGCGCCTGGACCACTGTCAGGAGAATCAGCACCGTCCGCATGGCCGACAGGCCGACAATTCCCTGCAGTCCAGGGTTCCACACGATTGTGGCGATGGTGGGGCCGAGGGTAAACCCGAGGAACCGCGCCGTGTTGACCATGGCGCCGCCTACCCCCACGTGGTCCCGCGGGGTCGCCGCCATGACCGCGACCCCGCTTGGTGAAACGAAGAACCCGAAGCCGAGCCCGACCACGGCCAGTCGGAGTGCGACGTCCGCCATCTTCCATCCCGCGTTCAGGGGCAGGAGAAGGATGACCCCGACGAGGGAGATCGCGGCTCCGACGGCGGCCGGCAGCCGCGGGTGAAACCTGTCAGCCAGTCGTCCGCCCGCCTGGGAGGCAAGGGCCATCATGAGGGGAAAGAACAGGAGGGTGAGCCCGGCGCGCTCGGGGCCCATGCCGAGGGTCGCCTCCAGGAAGAAGGGAAGCACGAAGCCCAGCCCCGAGCCCACGATTCCCATGGTCATGATGCCGGAGAGTGGAATCGAGAAGTGGCGCCGGCTCACCAGGGACGGCGGCAGCAGGGGATGTGCCGCGCGGCGTTCGACGATCACCAGGGCGATCACCGCTGCCGCGCAGCCGCCCAGAAGGAGAATGTCGGTGGTAGTGAGCCTGCCTTTCGTCGGGGCGAGACCCATGATCAGGAGGAACAGGGCAACGGTGAAGAGCGCCGCGCCCGCAAGATCGAATACCTTCAGCTCGCCCGCCCCGTCGCGGGGCAGCAGGCGGAAGATCAGCGTGAAGGCGGCAATTCCGAAGGGCACGTTGATGTAGAATATCGCCGGCCACCCCAGCGCGCCGACCAGGAGGCCGCCCACGCTGGGCCCCACCACGGCGCCCAGGGGAGCAATCAGGCCTACCACTGCCATGGCGCGGCCCCTCTCCTCGGGGGCAAAGTTGACGGTGGCAATGGCGATGATCGCGGAGCCGATGCACGCGCCGCCGACGCCCTGCAGGATGCGGTAGATGATCATCTGCGGGAGGCTCTGCGCCGTGCCGCAGAGGATGCTTCCAAGGATGAAAACCCCGACGCCGATGAGGGTGACCCTCTTTCGGCCGATGACATCGGAGAGCGCGCCGAAGGCGCCCAGCAGCGTGGTGGTGGGAAGGATGTACGCGAGGGTCACCCAGCGGATCTCCCCGGTGACATGAAAGCCGCGCGCCATGACCGGCAGCGCCACGGCAACGACATTGCTGTCCAGCGCGGCCATGAAAACGGCGAGTGAGGCACCGATGAGGGCCCACCAACGCCACCTATAGGAATGCGAATCGAGTGCAGGAACGAAAACGCCTTGCGGCATGGAATTGAACTCCTCTCAGGGGGCCGCACCCTGATGAGGATCGGGAAGCGGGCACCCGAAACGACAATTTACTTAGAGATCAAACTAAGAGTCAAGGAAAGCGGGGTGCCGGAAAGGCGGGTCAGCGGGTTCCTTCCACCATAATGCGGAGAAGTTTCTTCAATGTGGTGCGTTCTTCCTCGGTTAGGGCGGCGGCTATGCGGTCCTCCACGGGCCCGGTGGCCCTGCGCGCTTCTTCTATGAGCCGCCTGCCCCGCGCGGTGAGGAACAGCCGCTTCACGCGGGCGTCGGTGGCAGAGCGCGTGCGCTTCACCCAGCGGCCGACGGTGTCGTCCTGCAAGTCCCTGGAGATTTTTGCATTGGTCTGCTCGATTATGCTGCGCATGCGGTGATAGGGCCAGCTTCCCGAAAATAGCCTAATGCGGGCCACGCTCGGCGTCACGGTTTATCGGCGGGGTCCCGCTGCAGCGCTATCGGAGCCCCGCGGAATACCGCAGCCGGGCTATCCGACGACGGTCCTGTTCACCTCGAAATGGCTCCACACCTTGGCGGGCTTTCCGTCCCGGATCAGGATGAGCTGCGGCGATTCGTGCGTCACGCTGTAGGTCTCGGCAAACCAGGTGGAAAGGTCCCGCTGCTCGCGGACGTTGATCCAGTAGATGGGAAGCTCGGTCTTCATGGCACGGACTTCCTGGCCGGCGGTCGCGGAAATGGAGCAGGTGGTGGAATGTTTGTACACCAGGCAGTTGTCGGGCAGATTTTTCTCGCTCAGGGAAATGATGGTGCTCACGTGGCTTCCTTTTCGTTGAACGTAACCCGTCCCCGTGCCCACGTCAAGATCGACGGGCCGCGGCTGTCGGGTCGTCGCCGCAGCCGCGCCAGCGGAGTACGGGAGTACCCGTTCGGCCCGAAGGCCGTACCGCAGCTGGCTCGATTGACTTCGCCCGGCTCATTTCCTATTATGAGGCCGCGATGAGCACGAAGCAGGTCACGATCCGTCTCGAGCTGCGGGTGTCCGAGGAAATGAACACATTTCTGCAGATGGAAGCCCATTCCCGCAAGATGAGCTTTGAGGGCCTGATCCTCATGTACCTCGATGAGAGGATGAAGAAGGATCGGATCGACCGTCAGCACGGGCCGCAGCGCACCTGACCAGTCCCTACAGCTCCCCGCTCAGGAAGGCCTGGTAAGCCTTCTGGACCCTCTCGAATCTCCTGCCGAGCTTCCCCAACAACTGTTCAGCGGTCGCCCCGCTTCCCAGCATGAGCCGTGCCAGCGCGCGCAGCTGAGCCGGGTCCCGCGGGAGGCTGTGTGTCTGACGGTCTTCGTAGATCTGCAGGAAATGCTCCACCCGCCGCAGGAACAGGTAATCCTCAGAAAGATGCTCCACCAGCTCCGCGGGGAGAATCCCCGCATCTCCCAGCGCCCGCAGTGCTGGCAGCGTGTCGCCGTGCAGCAGGAACGGCGACTGGTGTGCGTGGATCAGCACCAGCCCCTGCGTCAGGAACTCGATGTCGCGCAGCCCGCCGAGCCCCGTCTTGATGTCGGTGGTGGAGAGCATGCTCCGGGCCAGGCCCTTCAGCGCTTCGCGGCGCAGCCTGTCGATGGAAGCGGCCACCTCGGCATGCGGGTGAGGCGCCAGCAGCAGTCCCTGCATGGAGTCGAGGAACTCCCGCCCCAGTGAGAGGTCGCCGGCAATCGGGCGCGCCTTCATCAGCGCCTGCAGCTCCCAGAGGGCCGCGGAGCCGGTGTAATAGGAGCGCAGCGCATCCAGGGGGAACACGAGCTGCCCCGAGCTGCCATAGGGGCGCAGGCGCAGGTCCACGCGATACGCGTAGCCTTCCGTGGTGTGCGCTGAGAGATCCCCCCGCAGCATCTCCACGTGGTGGGTGGCCCTCTCAACCGCCTCGTGATCTCCTCCCGCCGCGCAGAGACCCATCAGGTCGATGTCCGACGAATAGTTGAGCTCCCGGCCTCCCAGCTTGCCGAAGGCGATGATGCAGAGCCGCTCCTTTGCGGCGCCCCGCGACCCCGCTCCCGCCGCCGCCCCGCCATGCCTCGCTTCCGTGCGTCCCTGCACTCGCTCGGCCTCGCCTTCCCTGGCTACGATCCGTGCAAGTGCCGCCGTGATCACCCCCTCGGCGAGGTCGGAGAGCTCCTCCATGATCCGCTGGGTAGGCGTTCCCAGGCAGATGTCACGGGCGCCAATGCGCAGGATTTCCCGGCGGCGGAAGCGCCGCAGCGCATCGCGCCACTCCGTCGCGTCATGGCACTTCACGGCAATGCCGCCCAGCTCCTCCGCAATGGCGGCACTGCTGCGCGGGGCCTGGATGACCTCGGATCTGCCAATGTCGTCAAGGAGTGCCGGGTTACGGACAAGAGTGTCGGCGAGGAACTGGCTCGCCGAGAAGATGCTCAGCAGAATCTCCAGCCGCCGGGGCTGGGACAGCATCTGGCCGAGGTGGGAGGCGGGGTCGGGGAGGACGTGGAGGAACCTCTCCCAGTTGTTCAGCGCCATGTCAGGGTCGGGACGCAGCGCCAGGAGGTCGCAGGCCAGTATTGCCAGCCGGGCGAACAGCGCGCGACGCTCCGCCTCCCCGGCAATGCGGCGGAGGTTCCCCAGCGCGCGCGCCGGATCGCTGAACCCGCGCTCGGTGAGCGTGCGGTGGGCCAGCTCCGCGGGCACGGAATCGGAGAGGATCAGGTCAGCCACCGTCACCACCGGGGCGCCGGGGAGACTGTTCCTCCCGAAGTGCCGCTCCACGAAGGCGCGCACCTCCGCCGTGTGCGCCTCGAAGTCAAGGTGCAGCTTCTGCGCCGGGGTGATTTCCCGCTCGGGTGCATAGCCCATGCGCCGCGCGAGGTGCAGGTATTCATCGCTCTGAAGCACCGGTAGCACCAGGTCCTGCGCGGAGCCGCGCAGCATTCGCAGGCCATTGATGAGCCGGCGCAGGAAGCGGTAGGCGGCCACAAGCTCTGTGGATTCCGCCTGCTCCACTACACCGATGGACGCCAGGGCCTCCAACGCTTCGTGGATGCGCGGCGTGCGAAGACGCTTCTGCACAGCGCCGTACGTCACCTGGAGTATCTGCACCGCGTATTCGAGGTCCACGAGCGCCCCCGCGCTGAACTTGGCGTTCAGCCGGCCCGGGGTGGTCTTCTCCTGGACCTGGCGGGCGCGCAGCTCCCGCAGCTCCACCAGGTCGATGCTCTGCGCCGAGTAGACCATCTCGTCGCGCAGCCGTTCGACCTGGCTGGAAAAGGCGCGGTCCCCTCCCACGGCGCGCAGGCGCACCAGGGACAGCCGTTCGTAGGAGTGCGCCGGGCCTCCCGCCGCGTAATAGGTGCAGAAGCTCTCCAGGCTGCACCCCAGCGGCCCCGCGACGCCGTAGGGGCGCAGGCGTAAGTCGATGTGGAAGATGCCCTCGCGCTTTGCGTGGACGAGCTTCAGCACCTCGCGAACCAGCCGGTCGAAGAACTCAGCGTTCTCGATGCGCTCGGGCCCCGCCGTGGTGCCGCTGTCGCTGTACACGAATAATAGCTCGATGTCTGACGCGTAGCCCAGCGCCGCGCCCCCCAGCTTGCCCAGGCCCATGATGGCCATTCGCACCGGCAGTCCGGCCACGGTCCGCGGCTCCCCGAACCTCCGGGAGAGCTCCCCCCACGCATGGACTGCCGCCGCTTCCACCACGAGCTCGGCCAGGGCGGTCAGCCGCTTGCTGAGCGTCAGGAATCCCGAGGCCGCGGCATCCTCACCGGCTCCTTCGCGCGCGCTCAGGATGTGGTCCAGGTCGAAGAGGTAGATCTCACGGTCTTTGAACTCGTTCAGCCGCCGGACGAACTCCTCCTCGGAGCCGGCCCCTGCCAGTGCCATCTCAAGCCGGTCGGGCAGCAGCTCCAGGGGCTCGCAGAAGCCCCTGCTCCCCACGTGCGGCGCGAGCATGGGCAGGAGCTCCTCGTACTGCAATCGAACGAAGTCTTCCCAGAGAAACGTGCTGGCCCCCAGGAGCTGGGCAAGGTCGCGCAGCACCCCCTGGTCGGAAAGCAGCTCCAGCCACCTGCCTTGCTGCGGCAGGGAAATGAGATCCGTCACCAGCGCCTCGAATCTCTGCAGGGCGGCCAGGGGGTCAGGGGCGCTTTCGAGAAAGACGGTGAACTGCTTTGTGAGCAGGACCGAGAGCTTGATGCGGTCAATGCGGGCGCTGTCGGTGATTGCACGCCCGGCGGCATCCACGAACTCGAACTCGTCCTCGATCCTTCCTTCCACGGTCCGGATGGTGACGTGCTCTATGGAGACTTCCTGCAGGGTGAGGGCCGTGGCAAAGGAGAAGAGGAAAAAGGGAGTGTCCTGGGAGATCACCAGCATGCGCGTGCGGCCTGCCGGGGAGCCGCCTACCTCGATTTTGACCGGGAAAAGCGGGGTCTCCCGCGCAAGGCCGATCTGGCCGAGCTTGCCGGCCGCCATCTCGTTCACTGTCCTGCGTGCGGCGGCAGCCGCATCGCCCCCCTTCTCCAGGCCTGCGAACACCTCCTGCAGGCGCGCCGATAGCGCCGGCTCCCAGCCGTCATTCCACTGCGCAGGGGAGACGGTCCCGGTGAAATGATCGATGATGCGCTTCCTGCGCATCTCCCGCGTGCGCGGCGTGCCCGGCAGGGGCGCGCTCCACGTGAATATGTCCCCCGAGCTGATGTTCAACCCCAGGGATGCAAGCACGCCCACGATCAGCGAGAACGCCCCCGCGTGGTCGAAAGCGAGCACGGTGCAGGCAACCCGCCCCTCCGCGGAGGCTTTTACCACGACGGCGGCGCTGCGCCCGGCGTCCAGGG
>JBEKVA010000032.1:0-17987 GCA_049514475.1 Spirochaetia bacterium | reverse complement strand
GTCTACCTCGATGCCAACGGCATCCTTGCCGGCGCGCGGCCCGGGGCAATCCTCTGCGATATGACCACCTCTGAGCCTTCCCTCGCCGTGCGGATTGCCGAAGAGGCGGCACGGAAGTCGGCGGCGTCCCTGGATGCCCCCGTTTCCGGCGGAGATGTCGGAGCGCGGGAAGCGAAGCTTGCCATCATGGTGGGCGGTGATCAGAAGACCTTCGACAAGGTGATGCCCCTGTTCCAGAAGATGGGGGAGACGATCTCCCTCATGGGCGGCCCGGGAGCGGGCCAGCACACCAAGATGGCCAACCAGATCGTGATCGCGGGCAACATGATCGGCATGGTGGAGGCGCTCCTGTACACGCAGAAGGCCGGGCTGGGCATGGACGCCATGATCGACATCGTCGGCAAGGGCGCCGCTGCCTCCTGGTCCCTGAACAACCTGGGAAGACGGATCGCCAAGGGCGATTTCGACCCCGGGTTTTTCATCAAGCATTTCGTGAAGGACATGGGCATTGCGCTCCAGGAGGCGCGGCAGATGAAGCTGGCCCTGCCGGGGCTTGCTCTGGTAAACCAGTTCTATGTCAGCGCGCAGGCATGCGGTCTAGAGAACCTGGGCACCCAGGGGCTGTACAAGGTGCTCGCCCAGATGAACTGCGTGAAAAGCTGAGCACCCTGCCGCCCGGCCGAACCTGCCTAGAAGATCAGGTCCACGAGACGCGCGGGACCCCCTGATTCAAGAAGCTGTATCCCCGGCCCGGGCGCCGTGAGAAAAAAGCTTGCTTCGGGCTCGCAGGCAGGGAAACGGCGAAGGTAGCGCTCACGCCAGGCGGCCAGGAACTCCTTTGCCAGCGGGGAAGGCACGACCGCCACTATGCTGCCGCCGAAGCCGCCCCCGAACCCTGACGCTCCCGCGGCCCCCAGGCGGACAGCCGAGCGCTGCAGCGCATCGATCTCCGGTGCGATGTTCCAGAGAAACCGCTGGGAAGCCCTGTGCGATGCCGAGAGCTGCCTGCCGAATGCCGCGAGGTCCCTGCCGCGCAGGGCGGCCAAGGCACCGGGGATGTAGCGCCGGTCCTCCAGCAGGAACTGCCTCACCCGGTCACCGAGCCCCGGGTCCCCTTCCCCCGTTCGATCGAGATCGGCCAGCCAGGCGTTCCCCTTGCGCTCGGCCCCGTGGTCGGCCAGCTCCCGCAGGGTTTCAAGGTGAGTTCCCGAGAAGCGATTGTACCTCGCCACGGCCGAGCGGGCGCGGCGGGAGACCAGGTTGTACTTTTCCATGGCGTCGCGGGTCTTCTCTGCCCTGACCCCTGAAAAGGCCACCACCATGGACCAGCCGCGGGGCCAGGCAATCTCCTCATGCAGCGAGGCAGGGCAGAACCCGAAAAGCGAAAGGATCCCGGGCCGCGCGGTGAGGATGGCGGCATGATCCTCTGAGCCGCCGAAGGTGCCCACCCCGCTGTCCCCCTTCAAGCCGCGAAAGCTCTGCCCGTTTTCGGCGCAGGCAAGGTACACGGCGAGATCCAGCGGGTCCTGCAGGTTCTGGCGGAAGGCGGGCATGGCATCGAGCCCGTTCAGGGAGGCTATGGCCGTGAATGTCATCATCATGAGGGCCGAGGACCCGCTCATGCCGCTGCCGACCGGCAGGGTGCTTGAAAAGGCAATGTCGACGCCCTTCAGGCCGGCGCCGCCGGCAAAGTTGCGCGCCATCCTGCGCGCCATGGTCATGGGGTAATTCGCCCAGTGCCCTTTCCGGGGGGACAGGTCGGCTGCCAGGGGAAAAGCGATGGGCTCGAACTCGGTCTCCTTCTCCTGCAGGCGGACCATCCCGTCGGTATTGGGGGTGGCGAGAAAGAAAAATCCCTGGTCGATGGCGCAGACGAGGCTTCTCCCGCCGGCATAATCGGTGTGCCGCCCGAAGACCTCTATCCTGCCGGGCACGAATCCGAGGGCCGCCTGACGGCTGTTCGATCCAGGATAGGCCGCGCGATGGAGCGCCAGCAGGCCATGAGCCTGCTCCCGCCACCGGGGCTTCAGCAGTCGGCTGCCGCCCGAGGCTCTCAGGAGGGTCGTGATCCGCTCGAGGTTCATTCCCATACGGTGCATCGATGATAACTTCAAAAAGTACTGATATCAACGACCCGCTATGACTTGAAAAACAGAGAGCTTGCACGTTGACAACAATTGAAGTTCTGATAGTATCATCGACTGTCTATGCATAGATAGCCTATGCTTAGGACAGTCAAAACACCTTGGAGGAGGTTCGATCATGAGAAAGAGTATTTTCGTGCTGCTCGTGGCTACGTGCATGGCTGTTTCACTTCCAATGACTGCCGCTGCCCTGGGGCTGGATGTTGAAGCAAAGGTGGGGGCAGGGCTCGCGCTGGGCTCAACGAACAACCCTGATCTCTCGGGCACGCCTCAAGTCGCTGCTGGTGGCGGTCTGGGTGTAGATTTCTATTTCGTCAACGCGGGCCCGGTTGACATGGGGATTGCTGCCGGAATCGAGTACTCCTACCTTGCAACCCACAGCGTTTGGAAGAACTATGGGATGCCCGCGAACGACATGACTGAAGACGCGTATTACAACTACCTGATCTTCCCCGTTTCTCTGGTAGGGAAGGTGCCGCTCGCCCAGTCGGTCGAGTTGGTGATTCACGCAGGAGGGTTCCTTGGCGCTTTCATCGGGGGCACGTACAAGGCGACTTTCTCCAACCCGTTCTTCCCCGCATACCCCGGCACTTCCGGAAACCTCGACTCTTCCAATACGATAGGGTTGGTGGGCGGACTTCACTTTGCAGCGGGCACTGATATCGCCCTGGGCGGCAATTTTTCACTTTCCCCCGCGCTTCAATTCGACATGGGACTTTCGGACATTGACGCTAACAATACTGCAAACGGCACCTTCACCAACACCTTATGGTCGCTCACGGTCATGGTTGGAATCAAGTACAAGGTTCTGTGACTTTGATGCGGCTGTAAAGCAGCTTCGAGAAGGCCAGGGGCCGTCCCGAAAGGGATGGCCCCTTTTTTATGGACTAGACATATAAAAAGGGTGACCCCCCGGGCTCCTCGGCATCAGGGGCGAGGCCAGGGAAGTGACCTCCAGTGACTCCGGCTTTATTTGCACTTCGGAGACGTCATAAGTCGACCACGGGGTGTTTTTCACGACTCCAGAAAGAGCACCACTCACCAGAGAGTAGTCATGAGTGAGCTTCACAGAGCTCGAGCTCGTGGAGTTGGAAAGGTCATAGGCAAACTCCCATTCCATGGTCCCCAGGTTTGCGATGCTGTGCTGGGGAACGCTGAACATCGGGGGCGTTTTGAAGCCGCTCGTAAGAGTGACATAGGCGTTGGTCGTCTGAACTTGAAACCATAACTTCTGTATAGTATAATCTCCCGGCTCGACGTTAGTGACCATGAAATGTCCGTCAGGTGCGCTTATCCGCGTTTCGTACGTGGCTCCACTCGTCTCATTTCTGAAAGCAACCAACACTTCCGCGTTATATATGGCACGATTTGATCCGCTGGCGCTGAAATCCCCGGTCCCTGTCCCATTCACGTTCAGGACCAACACACCCTCGATCAGGGACGAGCGTGCGTCTGTTGGCGGTAGAGGCATCGTCGCGCAGCCCAATATCGGGAGGGCCACCGAACACCCTATCGCAATCCCCTTCAGCCAATTACGACACGACCTTGGCAGACCCATACCCAACCTCCTGCTGACTATAAGGAAGCCCAATTCCCACTTGCGGTCAAGTGCGATTCCAATACTGGCAGACAAGAACGAGGCGCTTTGGGGACGTGCTTGAATGCAGCCTTGGCCGCTTGGAAAGCAGCGCCGTTTTGCCGTTTTTCACAAATATTTTTATAAATCAAAAAAAGCCAAGACCTCAATAAAAATAATACTTGACGTCCTGAAACAGATCAGCTAAACTGCCGATGAGCATAAGGGTTAGATGGGCTAATGGCCTCGTCATAACCACATCATCCAACGTCAAGGAGGGCATATCATGAAGAGAGTTCTCATTCTCGCACTGGCACTGATGTTTGTCGGCTTGGTGGCATTTGCTGCTGACAACGCGCCCGCAGTGAAACTAAGCATGTGGGGTGAAGGTGATCTTTTCTTGATTGACAGCGCTAGCCACTGGGGCTGGGGCACCGGTTGGTCTCACCAGAAGAATGAGACTGGCGGCTGGTACACGACCCTGGGCCTGAGCTACGACGGGAACAACTACGGCTACATGAGCCAGCTCGAGTTCGGGCAGGACCTCTTGGCAGCGTTCAACCCCGTTTCCGGAACCGCGGTCACTCTTTCCAACGGGGCTATCCCCGTCTACCTTTTCAGGCAGTTCGATGCATACTACAAGCTGTTTGACGGAAAGGTGAAGGTCACCGGAGGAAAGATCCTTGACGGCGAATACGGTGTCACTGATGTTATCGAAGGCGACGGAATCAGCGCCTGGATGGGCTCGAGCGTGGAACAGCCTCTTGGACTTGATGTTGCTGGTGCACCGGTAAACAACAACATCTACGTCGGTGACTTCGGCGGCATGGTCCAGGTCTACCCGATCGACGGACTGAACATCGGCTTCGGCGTGTCCGTTCCCAGCACTGCTCTTATTGAGTACTGGGGTGGTGGACAAGTGCAGGATTGGTCGAACAGCATGTCGGTCGCGGCGTCCTATGCTGTGCCCCAGCTCCTGACCCTGAGCGGCTTCTTCAAGTCAAATGGCGATCTCCTCCAGGTCAGCATCAACGTCACCGCCATGAAGAACCTGACCCTCGTTGCTTCCTTCGAAAATGCTTTCGCTACTGGCGAGAGCGGGCAGGGGACCTACATGTCCGGGTTTGTCAGCGTAGGCTACACAGCAATGGCACCCTGGACATTCGCAATCTCGGCCTATGATACTGCTCTGACCTACTCCGGCGCCCCCACCGGGAACGCTGGCTCGGACTGGGGTGTCGAAGCCAAGGCTGAGTACGCCCTGATGAGCAACACAAACGTCGGCCTGAAGCTTGGCTACGAGAACAGCAACTGGGCGGCTCCCATCAACGGCTGGATCCAGGGCAACGTTGAAGGCATGGTCGTGTATCCGTACATCACCCAGACCTTCGACAACGGCGCATCGCTCGGGATCGGGTTCCAGTGGACGAGCGGCGAGACCACGCAGTACGTCGGCAACCAGGTTGCCAACGGCTCCTACTGGTCCATCCCGGTCAAGTTCATCATCGCTTTCTAGGCAATCGAAAGTTTGAATCAAGCGGGGCCGCCGAAAGGCGGACCCGCTTTTTTTATCCCCAGCTTCCGCGCGGGTTGGAAAATGATACTATGGATCTCATGGGAGGATTGGATGAGTAATCACAGGTTTGGCGCACGACATTGCACCGTGGGACTCCTGGCCCTGCTTGCGCTGGTGCTGGCGCTGGCAGGTTGTATGTCAATTCCGGAGCCGGTATCGGGTGGGAACACTTCAATGGTAATCGGACAGCTCAAGCTTGAGGTGAGCGGGGTGGGGTCCGCTCCGAACGGGTCATATGGCGTGATCAACGCCGTGCTCAACTCCGGGTCGGTTTTAACACTTGCCAGCGTGACAGGCGGCAAGAAGTTCGAGTTGAAGACCACCACTGCTGATGGCATGTTTACAATGCCGAACGCCGAGCCGGGAGAGTACATTCTCGTGAAGCTTCGACACCGGATAAGGACTTCAAACGCCTTCATCGACATCGAGTCTGACTACACCGATGGGCCTGAAATCGATGTTTCAGAGCGCCATATTGTCGACATGGGAATCATCCATTGGAGCTTCCGCTACGATCTCGTGGCAGGTACTTCCTCTAATACCGTCACATTCGAGGACAGCAACCCTGCGGTCCTGAGCGCCTTTGCCCAGTTGTATCCGAAATCAGCCTGGCTTCGCTACGAGACAAGCCCGGCAGGGATTTCCGGTCAGAAGGCCGCCGCTCCTGACCCATCTGTTGATGCGAACACGCGCCCACCTGACAACAATTAGGTGGTGCTTCCATTCGCCAGATCTGAGGTGAGCTCGATGTGCTGGGGGAGCCATCTCCCCCAACAGAGGGCATCCCCCGACAAGAATGATGGGCCGGGAAAACGGCGCTTGATCCGCCTCCGGGCTTGAAGGTACTCTGGGCCATGGCGTTTTACTATCCCGAGCCATCCCGCACATTCAGCGAATACCTGCTGGTGCCCAATCTCACGCGCAAGGAATGCACCACCGAGGCGGTGTCCCTCGTCACGCCGCTGGTGCGTTTCCGCAAGGGGGAGGAATCTTCCCTGCGCCTGAATATCCCCCTCGCTTCAGCCATCATGCAGGCTGTTTCGGACCACGGCATGGCCATTGCCTTGGCGCGCAGCGGGGGGATTGCCTTCATATTCGTCTCCCAACCCATCGAACAGCAGGCGGAGATGGTGGTGCGCGTGAAAAAGTTCAAGGCAGGCTTTGTGGCCAGTGACTCGAACATCCGGCCCGAGGCAACCCTGCGCGACGTGCTGGCCCTCCGAGAGCGCACCGGGCATACCACCATGGCCGTGACCGCGGACGGCACACCCACGGGCAGGCTCCTCGGCATGCTCACCAGCAGGGACTACAGGCTTTCGACCACTCCCCCTGATGCGCGCGTGGCCGACCTGATGACGAGGTTTCCCGACCTGGTCTACGGGGAGGAAGGCATCGGACTTTCGGAGGCCAACGAGCTGATCTGGCATCACAAGCTGAACTGCCTCCCGGTGATTGCAAGGACGGGCGCGCTTGCGTACCTGGTCTTCCGCAAGGACTATGCCGAGCACAAGGAAAACCCGCGGGAACTGGTGGACCGCGACAAACGGCTGGTGGTGGGGGCCGGTATCAATACCCGCGACTACCGGGACCGGGTGCCTGCCCTGGTGGCCGCCGGGGCTGATGTGCTGTGCGTGGATTCCTCCGACGGCTTCTCGGAGTGGCAGTCGGAGACCATACGGTGGATCAAGAAGACATACGGGCCCGAAGTGAAGGTCGGGGGGGGCAACGTCGTCGACGCCGAGGGGTTTCGTTATCTTGCCGATGCGGGGGCGGATTTCGTGAAAGTCGGCATCGGCGGAGGCTCGATCTGCATCACCCGGGAGCAGAAAGGCATAGGCCGAGGCCAGGCCACGGCGGTCATCGAGGTCGCAAAGGCGCGGGAGAAGTACCTCGCCGAGACCGGCATCTACGTGCCCTTCTGCTCGGACGGCGGAATCGTGCAGGACTACCACATCGGCCTGGCGCTCGCCATGGGGGCTGACTTCGTCATGATGGGCAGGTTTTTCGCGAGGTTCGACGAGGCGCCCGGCCGACGCCTGCGCGTGGGCGCGAACTTCGTCAAGGAGTACTGGGGCGAGGGCTCCAACCGTGCGAGGAACTGGGCGCGGTACCACGAAGGAGACGAATCGCGAGAATCCGGTTTCGAGGAAGGCGTGGACGGTTATGTTCCTTACGCCGGCAGCCTGAAGGACAACCTGGACCCGACGCTGCAGAAGATCCGTGCGGCGCTGGTGAGCTGCGGCGCCTGCACAATCCCCGAGCTGCAGTCCAGGGCGCGCATCACCCTTGCATCCGCGGTCAGTATCCGTGAAGGCAGCGCGCACAACATCGACGTGAGGGAGAACGAGATCATCCCGACGACCTGAAGGCGGGCCGCCCCTACAACCCGACGATGTTGTACCCCGTGTCCACGAAGTGCACGTCACCCGTCACGCCGCTGGAAAGATCGGAGAGCAGGTACAGCGCAGACTTGCCCACCTCGTCCTGGGTCACCGAGCGGTGCATGGGGGAGCGGCTTTCCATGATGCCGAAGATCTCGCTCATGTTCGATATGGCGCTGGCGGCAAGGGTGCGGATCGGCCCCGCCGATATCGCATTGACACGGACCCCCTTCTCCCCCAGGTCCAGCGCGAGGTAGCGCACCGTGGCCTCCAGCGCGGCCTTGGCCACGCCCATGACGTTGTAGTTGGGGATGGCGCGCTGGGATCCCAGGTAGGTCAGGGTGATCACCGAGCCGCCGTTCTTCATCAGGGGAAGCGCCGCCCGGGTGACGGCCACCAGCGAATACGCGCTGATCTCCAGGGCGATCTTGAAGCCCTCGCGGCTGGTCTTGTGAAAGGGCTGTTTCAGCTCCTCGCGCCCCGCGTAGGCAACCGAGTGTACGATGAAATCCAGCGTCCCCCACTTCTGCTCGACCTCGGAAAACACGTCCTCGATCTCGGAGTCCTTGGACACATCGCAGCGGAGAATGAGGTCCGCATTGATGCTCTCCGCCAGGGGCCGCACCCGTTTTTCAAAGACCTCGTTCAGGTACGTGAAAGCAAGGGCCGCCCCCTCCTGGTGAAGCGCCTTGGCTATCCCCCACGCGATGCTCCTGTCATTGGCAACCCCGAAGATAACGCCCTTCTTGCCGCTCATCAGCCCCATCCTGATATGCCTCCCGAGTGTTGGACTTGCTACAAGATACACGCCGGCGCTCTGGAAATACACCCCCTCTGTACGCTACGATGCCCCCCCATGGAACACAGACAGTGGCGGGAAATCCTTCGGGGCGTGCGGGCAGGCGTGCCCGTGGCCGTCGGCTACGTGCCGATGGCCATGGCGTTCGGCGTCCTGGCCACCCAGACGGGGCTGACCTTCGCCCAGGCGGGCGCCATGTCCTTCTTCGTCTACGCGGGAGCCAGCCAGTTCGCGTCTCTCGGCCTGCTGGCCGGAGGAGCCTCGGCACTCGCCATTGTCCTTGCCACCCTGGTTCTCAACTTCCGCCATTTCCTCATGAGCGTCGCCCTCTCCCGCAGGCTTCCCCTGGCGCGACGGCGCGGGATAACGGGCCTGGCAGCCCCCCTGGTGCTGGGGTTCGGCATCACCGATGAGACATTCGTCGTTTCCAGCCTGGACAACGCCCTCACGCCTTTCTTCTTCCTGGGGGTGGCCCTGACGGCGTACCTCGCCTGGTTCAGCGGAACGCTGATCGGCGCCGGCTTCTCCTCCCTTATCCCCGTGGTGGTCGCTCGGGGAATGGGGGTGGCCCTCTACGCGATGTTCATTGCCATCCTCGTGCCCGGGGTCAAAAAATCCTGGCTGAATGGAGTCGTGGCGGTCGCCGGAGGCCTGATAGCATGGGGCGCCTCGCGGGCCCTTCCCGGTCTTCCCTCGGGCTGGCGAATCGTGATTGCAATCCTTGCTGCTTCTGCCCTTGGCGCGGCAATTGGTGAAGCCGATGCGGAGAAGAGCGGCGCACAGGGGCCTGCCCGATGATCTGGTTCATGATTGCCGGCATGTGCCTGGTGACATTCATCCCGCGGGTCATCCCCCTGCTGGTGGGACGGGACCTGCGGCTTCCGATCTGGATCCGCCGCTGGCTTTCCTTCTTCCCCTACGCGGCGCTGGGCGCGCTGATCTTCCCTGGCATCCTCTCGGTGATTGATGGCAGGCCCTGGATCGGGCTGACCGCCGGCGCCTGCGCCGCCCTGCTGGCACTGAAGGCGCGCAACGCGATTTTCCCCGTCCTTGTGGCCATTGCCGTGACTGTTGCCCTCGATCTCCTGACAGGGTAGCAGGCGCGGGGCCTGTCGCGGCGTCCCTTTACAAGGCCAGGGAGACCCCTGCCTGCGCCGCCACGTACAGCCCGTATTGATAGTACCTGTCGGAGAAATAGGTGCCGACCATCAGGATCGCGTTGATGGAAACCATGTCCGAGAGACGGGTGCTGTAGATGCCCATGGCTGAAAGACGGTGGGAGACGTAGCCCGAGGCGGGAACGTAGAGAACGGCATCGTTCAGTCCTGCCAGCACCCCCGGGAAAACCGTTGCCAGGAGGTAGGCCTGGTTCTGAAGCTCGATGTCGTTCTTGGCGAGAACCACGTTGTTGATGCGCTCGTAGAAGTAGCCGCTGCCGTCATCGACGCTGAAGTAGGTCATGCTGAAGGTGTCCAGCATCGCCAGCGGACCCCAGGCGAACTTCAACGTCGGCGCCGCCGTGAGGAGGTAACCGAAGCTGTTTTTCGAGGGAAGTGCGTTCAGCGCGTTGCTGTCGAAGGCAGCCCCGTACCCGCTGAGGTCGTAGAACCCGAAGCCCAGGCCGTTGAAATACCCTATTGCCTGCGCGGTGAGGGCCAGGTCGAATATGGCAATCGGCGCGATGTCCAGATACGCGCCCATCATGTCATAAGCGGGAGAGAGACTGTTCTGCACGCCCACCTCGACCTTGGTGGACTCCCAGAGCATCCCTTCCTGCTGGATGAAGGGCAGGCGGTAGTAGACCTTGGTGACGAGCTGGATGCCCAGCGGGTCGAGGGAGGCCTGGATGCTCTGATCGAGCCCCGTGCCCTCCCGGGTCTTCTCGGCGAAGACACCGCCCGCGGCGATGGCAACAAGGGCGAGAATGACAAGGGCCTTTTCACGGTACACCCCTCCCGCGTCACTGAAGCATTCATGCCCCCCGGTGTCAACACGGCCACTCCTGGTGGCATTCACGGCCATTGCGGCCACTTGATTGCGGGGAGCGCCGCCCCTACACTTCCCCCCATGGCACTGCTTACCGGGTCCAACAAGATCTTCGTCCTGGATACCAACGTGATCCTGCACGACCACGACTGCATCAACTCCTTCGAGGAGCACAACGTGGTGATCCCCATCACGGTTTTGGAGGAGATCGACAAGTTCAAGAAGGGGAACGAGATCATCAACTTCAACGCCCGCGAGTTCTCCCGCAAGCTGGACGGCATGGGCGGTGACAAGCTGCTGAACGAGGGACTTCGCCTGAACAGCGGCGGCATCGTGGTGGTTGAAACCAACGTCAAGCGCGACCCGTTCCTCGGAGAGATCTTCTGGGAGGACAAGCCGGACCACAGGATCATCTCTCTCGCCTTCAACCTTGCCAAGGAATACGGCAAGGAACGGGTGATCCTGGTGTCGAAAGACATCAACATCCGCATGAAGGCCAAGAGCATCGGCATCAAGGCGGAAGACTACGAGACGGGCAAGATCAGCAACATCGACGAGCTGTACAAAGGACGGACCACCCTTGAGGACGTGGACGGGGCCCTCATCGACCAGCTCTTCCAGGAGGGCATGGTGGCGAAGGAGAGGTTCCCGGTGCCCCGGGAGCCTTTCCCCAACGAATATTTCATCATCAGGAACCAGAACAAGAGCATCCTTGCCACCTACGTCGCAGAGGAGAAATGCTTCAAGCACATCCAGAAGCGGCGTGCCTACGGGATCGAGCCGCGCAACGCCGAGCAGACATTTTCCCTGGACGCCCTGTTCAACGAGGACATCCCCCTGGTGACCATGGCGGGCAAGGCGGGCACAGGCAAGACCCTCATGGCATTGGCCGCCGCGCTGGAGAAGCGCTCCAGCTACAAACAGATCTATCTCGCGCGGCCCATCGTGCCGCTGTCCAACAGGGACATCGGCTTCCTCCCCGGGGACATCAAGAGCAAGCTCGACCCCTACATGCAGCCGCTGTTCGACAACCTGACGCTGATCCAGAACCAGTTCGACGAAACTTCCCCCGAGTTCAAGCGCATCCACGACATGGTGGAGAACGACAAGCTGGTCATCACGCCGCTGGCCTACATCCGCGGCCGTCACCTCTCGAAGATCTTCTTCATCATCGACGAGGCGCAGAACCTCACCCCGCACGAGGTGAAGACCATCATCACCCGGGCAGGGGAAGGGACCAAGGTGGTCTTCACGGGAGACCCCTACCAGATCGACACCCCATACCTCGACTCGCGCTCCAACGGCCTCACCTGCCTGATCGACAGGATGAAAGGCGAATCCCTGTACGCGCACGTCACCCTCGAAAAAGGGGAGCGCTCGCGGCTGGCGGAGCTGGCGTCGAATATCCTGTAGAGGGCGCCTTTTCGGGAAGGATCTTATCAACGAGGCGATCGACGCACGCCTTCAGTTCAAGTTGTCGTTCTGGGACGCATTGATCGTGGTTGCCGCTGAAAGCGCGAAATGTGAAGTTCTGTACTCGGAAGACCTGGATCCCGGGCAAATTATGAGGAATGTGAGAGTGGAAAATCCGCTGAGCGCGCAGGGTCGCCGCTCCCCGTAGTCCTCCACAAAGCGCCGCCCCCCCTGCCGCGCGCGAGCTTAGAAGTGCAGCCCGAACTCCAGCATGAAGCCGAGCCTGTTCCCGCTGGCGTTCACATTGTCCAGCCGGTACGTCACGTAGACTGCGCCCGTTCCAAGGTCGAGGAAATCCAGGTACGCGCCGGCACCGACCGAGGCGACGAACCCTGATCCGGGGGAGGAGATGCCGGCCTCCCCCACCTGGTCGTAGAAGCCTGAGTCCCAGAATGCCACCAGGCCGGGAACAATATCGGGAAGCACAATGGGCTGCAGGTTGAGCCGGATCTCGAGGTTGTTCACCGCCTTGAGGTTCGTGTCCAGGCTGTCTGAATCCACACCGCGCACCTGCCCGCCAAGACCGTCCAGCTGGTTTCTTCCGCCGAAGGTCTGGCGTACCACCAGGGGAACGGGTGCCGTGAGTCCCACCGCGTAATCCACTGAGAGATATTCCGCCAGATACACGTTGAAGAGGTTCACGGGCCGGTCTGGCGCCGCATCGAACAGGGGCAGGAACCAGGTGAAGCTCCCGTTGAAACGCAGGTAATCGGAATCGCCAAAGAGGGTATTGAAGAAGAAGCGAGGGCCCCATTCGGCGGAGACCTCCGCGGAAACGCCGTCACGGCCCTTGTGATGCGCATCGGTAAGGACATTGTCATAGGCGGCACCGACCTGGATCATGTTGAGAAGAATGCCCGTGCGATCGGGCAGGCTGGAGGCATACAGGAGCTCGCCGGCATTGATCTGGTTCGCGTCCACCCGTCCACGATAAAAGGCGAACGCTTCCACGAGGTTCCTTTTTGTGCGGGGGTTCCAGGCAAAGCCCTGGTCGATCCCCAGCCGCCACGAGCCCTCGATGCGGGTGTACCCCGGGTCGGGGGAGCCGGTGGCCGCGAGAGACCCGGGGGCAATCAGGTTGCCGGCGCTGTCCCGATAGTAGCTCATCCATTCGTACACGCCGCCGAGGTAGGCCCAGATCGTCGTGTCCGCCGTGGGAAGCAGAGCCAGCCCCCGGTAGCCAATGCCCACGTCGACGCCGATGATGTGCGGCTGGATGTCCATGACGTAGGGGTTTTCATCCCCCATCGCCCAGGAGGAGATCGCAGCCGCGGAAAAAACAATGCACAGAACAAGCCGCCGTAGCGCAGCAGTATTCACAGTCAGCACCCTTTCCCTTCCACCGAAACAGTACCATGTGCTATACTTACTTTCATGAGGCTGAAAGTTGTCGTCGCCCTGGCCGTCGTTCTGGTTTCCGTTTCACCCGCGTTCTCTTTCCCGCTCCTCGGGCTGCAGGCGAACGAGCTGGACATCAACGCGAGCCTCATGGTCATCGGCAGTACGCCCCCGGCGGGCTACGGACAGGGGAGCACGATTGTGACGCTGATCGGCGCCTCGCTGCCCATGAAGCTGCAGGCACCGTTCTTCATCGAGCCTGACGTGGAGCTCTACGGCTGGCCGTACCGCTGGACGGGAACCTCTGCCGTACCCACCGCCTCCGAGGACGGGCTTGGTTTCTGGGTGCTGGGGATTCTCGCCGGCGTGCAGGGAGGGATCAGCTATCCGGTCTCTCCGGCCTTCACCCTCGGAGGATCCGTCGGCCTTGACCTCCTCATCAGGTTCCCCATCGAGCTGCAGAACTCCGGGGCGACCGTTGTCTCTGACGAGGGCTCCGCCATGGGGTATTTCTACGGCGCGTTGAGGTTTCTCTATCCCGAAACACGATTTTTCCTGCGCTGGCATCTCAGTGACCCCATCGAGCTGGTCTTCAACCTGCGCGCATGGTATCCCCTTTTCCATCTCTGGGATGCCCAGGCGCTTCCGTTCGTGGATCAATTGATGGTTTCCGCGGGCATAGGAGTTGCCATCAGTCTCAAGTCCCCGCCGGAGCTGCGCCGCGCCGCGCCCGCCATCGAGCCGCCGGCAGAGGTGAAGCCTGTTGCCCCGCCCGCCGAGCCGCCGGCAGCACCCGCATCACCGCCTGCGAACTAGATAAAGTTCTCCATCGCGACCTCGGTCCACACGTTCTCCTCGCGCGCAATAAGAAGGGAAACGAACGCCGAGCTGAGAACGTCGAGGAATGCACCGAAGCTCACCAGGAGCGGGGCGATGGTCTGCAGGATCAGGTACCCTTCCTGCAGACCCGTGGCATAGAGGCTGCACAGCATGTAGATGCCGAAGAACGCTCCCGTTCCCGGCGCCGCCCCCAGGATGAAGGAAACCAGGAATGAGAAGAACATGACCCAGAGGGTCTGCAGGAACGTGATCTCCAGGTTCGAATAGGAGCGCAGGATCAGGAAGAACGAGATGCTGGCCACCATCGCCGTGCCTGCCCTGCCCAGCACCGCGAACAGGGGGTAGACCGCGGAGCCGACCATCCGCGGCACGCCGAGACTCTCCTTGCCGTGCTTGCTGAGGAAACCGAGGGCCACGTACTGGTCACCCGTGAACAGCCCCGCAATGGCGGGACCGATGGAGGCGTACAGCCAGCGGTAGGGATTTTCCTTGATTCCCATGAGGTACAGGGCCCCCGGGAAAACCCCGAAGGCGACAATCACCGCGTCCACCGCGATGATGATGATGATCTGCTTGTACATGCCCAGGTCGGCGTGGGTGAGGTGAGAGATCCGTGCCGCCGCAATGGCGATGAGGGCAATCGCGAAAAGCTCCACGATCAGCGAGTTCAGGTGATAGAAGATCCGCGAGAGGGAGTCGAATATCTGCACGATGGGCCGGGTGAGCTGCCGGTCGAAGTCCATGTTCGCGCCCAGCAGGAAGGCCAGCACCATGAGGGGCAGCAGGAAATCCCCGCTGCCGAAAAACACGGCAAAGAGGTTCCGGGGAAAGATCACCTTCAGCCCTTCCATCACGCCGACGGGCACGAACGCCTTATCAGCCACGATGGTGGTGATGGGGATGCGCTCCGGCGGGAAGACCAGGACCGAAAGGGTGCCGATGACGATCAGCAGGGCAGCGCTCAGCAGCAGGTACTTGAACGCGGAAAAGTAGACGCGCAGCAGGCGCTTCTCCTGGCGGAGCTCCGAGGTGCCGATGCCCAGGGAAAAAAAGATGAAAGGGAACAGCACGTAGCGGCCGATTCCTATCAGCAGGCTGGAAAGGGAGTCGAAGAAACCCTGCGCCTGCACGGGGATGAAAAACCCGGCCAGCAGGCCGATGATCGAACCGACAAGAAGCTTGATCCAGATCTTCATAGCCCCCCCAAAAGCAGACGTGTCAGGTGAGCCCATCTCGCGTGCGGAGGCGGTGGGGTGCACCCACAGTAGCGAAAACCTCCCGCGGAGTCAAGAAAACACCGACGGTTCAGGCGCCCGGCGGGGGCGTCCGATCCAGCGTCTGCGAGTATTCCTTGTAGTAGTGAGAGCCCTTCCACGCCTTCTTCAGGGCCTTGTTGAACTTGAAGATCGCCACGACGTTCGTCGGCTTGCGGACGCTCAACAGGGACTTCAGCAGGCGGAGCTGGTAGCGCGGGAATGAATAGATGCGCTTTTTCAGGTAATTATCGCCGCGGTAGATGGTTTCCTCGTCCACGCCCACTGTTTTGCGCACCACCCAGGACAGGCGGTACCGCGACCAGTCCTCGGGGAAATTGACCGCCAGCAGGCGGTCCTCGGCTTTCATTCTCTCCATGAGGGCAGTGCCGGGCAGGGGGGTGAGGATGAACAGGTTGACCAGGTCGACATTCGCGGCAACCACGAAACGGGCAAGGTGCCGGTAGTAGGCAGGGGATTCGTGGTCATTGCCGATGATGAATGATCCGATCACCCCGATGCCGTGTCGATGGAAGGCGCCGATGACTTTCCTGTAATTCTCCACGCCCACCCTGATGTTGATGCCCTTCTTCATGTCCTTCAGGCTGTCTTCACTGATGCTCTCGAAGCCGATCAGCGCGAACATGCAGCCGGCGCGGCCTGCCAGGGAGAGCAGCTCCTCGTCATCCGCCGTGTTGATGGAGGTCTGCATCCACCATCTCTTGTGCATGCCCTGCTCGATCATGCCGCGGAAAAGCTGCTTGGCCCTCTCCCTGCTCTCGACGGAATAGCCCACGAGATTGTCGTCGATGAAGAATATGTAGCGCCCCGGGATGCCCGCCAGCTCCGCGAGCACGCTTTCCGGCGTGCGCTGCCGGTAGGCGGTGCCCAGGTAGCGGGAGACCGAGCAGAACTCGCAGTTGAACGGGCAGCCGCGGGAGGTCTGGATGGACTGGAAGACGTAGTCGGGGCTCATCAGGTCCCGGCGCGGCACCAGGGCGCTCATGCCCAGGTCGACGTGCGGGCCCTTGTAGATGCCGGCCATCTTGTCGGCCTGGAAATCCTCCAGCACCTTTGTCCAGATCTCCTCCGCCTCTCCCACCACCACGGCATCCGCGTGGGCCAGGGCCTCATCGGCGAGCATCGAGGCGTGGATGCCGCCGAGCACGACCTTGACGCCGCGCTCGCGGTAGGCGCGGGACAGCTCGTACGCCCTGTTGATGTTACCGGTGAAGGCGGTGATGCCCACCAGGTCGGCATCCTCCAGCGGCTGCTGGCCGAAGTTCTCGTCGGCGATCTTCACCTCCCAGCCGGGGGGAGTCGCGGCGGCGATGTAGGCCAGGCTCAACGGCTGGAAGGTCGAAAACCTGCTCAGCAGCGTGCCGCTTTTCTGTCCCACGGGATTGACCAGGAGGAGCTTCTTCATTGCAGGACCGCCTTCTGCTTTTATCATAGGAGATGCACTCACGCGCTGTCAACGACAGCGGGCTTTCGCTATACTCACCGTCATGAAAGGCGTCATCGTCACCGCCGGCTACGGGACCCGGTTCCTCCCCGTGACAAAGACCATCCCCAAGGAGATGCTCCCCCTGGTCACGCGGCCGTCCATCGACTTCATCGTCGATGAGTTCGTGGCCTCGGGCATCACGGAAATCCTCTTCATCACCTCCCGCCGCAAGAAGGCACTGGAGGATTATTTCGACCGTGAGATGGAGCTGGAGGGGGTCTTCCGCGCAGCGGGGGATGAGAAAAAGCTCGCCATGATCGCCCCGCCGAAGGCAAGCTGCTATTTCGTGCGCCAGCCCGAGATGCGCGGAACGGGACACGCGCTGCTGCTGGCCCGCTCATTCGTCGGCTCCGAGCCTTTCATTGCCGCCTACCCGGATGATCTTCACTTCGGAGAAAAGCCGCTCGCGCGGCAGCTCATCGAGACGTGGGAGAAGACCGGCTGCACGGTGCTCGCCACGCTGCACGACCCGCCTGACATCAACCGCTACGGCGTCATCTCGATTGCCCCCGACGGCGTGCACGTCACTGGCATCGTGGAAAAACCGGCAAAAGGCAGCGAGCCCAGCCGCGAGGCCTCCATCGGGCGCTTCCTGTACACCCCCGATTTCCTCGAGCAGCTTGCCGATGAGTGGAAACGGCACGGCGAAGGGGAGTTCTTCCACACCCCCGCGGTGCTCGAGCTGGCGCGCAGGGGCCGCGTGGTCTTCAAGCGGGTGGAGGGCGAGCGGCTGGACACGGGTGAGCCTGCCGGGTACCTGGAGGCCATCATCCGCTATGCGCACAGCGTGCCCGCGCTGCGCGCGGAGCTGGAGCGGATCCTGGCCAGCGTCGGCCGCTGAGGGATGCCGCGGGAGCTGGTCGCGCTCATCGGTTTCATGGGCGCGGGAAAGACCACCGTCGGCGCCCTGCTGGCGGGAAGGCTGGGGTGGGACTTCGTGGACACCGATGCCCTGATCGAGGAGCGGGCGGGCGCGCCGGTAGAGGCGATCTTCCGCGAGCGCGGAGAGGCGGCATTCAGGGACATGGAAGCGCAGGCGCTCGCCGAGCTTGCGCACAGCTCGCGAGCAGTCGTCGCGACCGGCGGCGGCGCGCCCGCCCAGGCGCGCACCGCG
>JBEKVA010000031.1:0-18137 GCA_049514475.1 Spirochaetia bacterium | reverse complement strand
ACCAAAAAAGGAGCCTCTGCAGAAGAAACTGCCACAGAGCGTATTTTTTCCTTATCGCACATCGCAGATTTCTATTGAAACAGTGGGAAAATTGCTCAGCAACTGCAGCATTAGCAGGATGCATTTTCATCTTATTCCTGATCCTGGCGGCAGGGTTCCTGAATTGGACAGAAGCCTTTTTTCCAATTGTAGGGAAATCACTTATTCTGGATGGCTGAACACTGAGGAATCCTACAATACGGAGCTTGAGACATTCGAGTCAATAATCAGTCCGAGAATTGCAGAAGGAATAGGAATGACTTTTCTCGAAGCAATGTCGAAAGGCATTTGCGTGATAGCAGCCAACAGGCCGACCATGAATGAATATATAAGGACTGGGCAAAATGGAATTCTCTTTGACCCGACTGTTGTAATGCCTTTAGAGAAGGGATTGGCATGGAAAGATCTTGGCCTTCGAGGATATAGAGACGTCGTCAAAGGGTTTGAAGAATTTTCCAAAAGACTGGATGAGCTAGATTCATATATTCTCAGTTGCCTTGAGGGTTGGCCCCGTAACAGATCAATTAATCGTTTGAAATTGTATTCTCTCGTATGCAGGTCAGAGGATATTGGACGAAAGGTTCGGCGAGGGATTGGGAAGGTCCATCGAGCTGTTAAGAGCATGTTATGATCACCGTATTAATACCTTCATATTCTAGATCTTTTTTGCTTGAGAAGGCTACTATTAGCGTAGCCTCGAATTCTAGATATAAGAATAATGTGATCGTACTTTCACCAGAAAAAGATAAAATATATCAAGATATCTGCGACAAAAATGGTGCCTTCCTTATTGATGACCATTCGCGGAAAGACGGAAGGCGAGTAAAAAGCCTTTGGCAAATATTGAATTATGGTATAGAGGTCGCAAAGGAAGATTTTGTTTGTTGGTTGAATGATGATTGCACAGTGCTGAAGGATTGGGATCTTCACGCATTAAAATACTTTCAGGAAGAGGACTGCGGACTGGTCACGCTAAGAACGCGCCACGCAAGCGAAAACAAGGACTTTATCATTATCCCAACCCTGTATGATGTACCTTGCGCCAACTACGGAGTGATTCGCAAGGCCGACGGTCTTCGCTTCGACGAGCGCTTCTCCTGGTTTCATGGTGATGCCGACATCGCGCTTCAGGCAGAGTTTCTGCACCGCAAGACCGTATATGGAACTGATGAGCCCTGCGTCATTCACGAGCATCACCAGGACCAGATCCGCGCCAGCAACGAGGCCGACGCGAGAAGCCGTGAGGACTGGATCTATCTCAACAAGAAGTGGAAGGGATTCAGCAGAATCGGCACTTTTCGGATCTATGGGTTTCCCGCTCGCATAGTTAATGGTGCGCGATCGGCTGTGGCTTTTTGCCGTCGGGTACGCGAAAAATTGCATGCTAAAAAATCTGCCGTTTCGACTTGAAAGCGCGTTTGTCCGGGCTGGCTACGCGGCGGCTCGCGCGAGGCACGGCAGCTCCCCCTACATCAGCGGGGATACTTTCAGGCTCCTCGCACAGCATCGCTTCGAGCAAGGCTGCGAGGAAAGGTTTGATCCGACAATGGTAGTCGAAGGAGAGCTCGTTTACTGTGAATCAGGTCTCCTGCGGACGTTCTTTTCAGGCTCCGGATGCAGGATTAAAAAGCCCTTCCGACTTCTCACGCACAACGGCGACATGAATATCGACGCCGCAGTAGAGGGCGAAATGCCACCGATGGTGTCGCATTGGTTTGCGCAAAACGTCCGTGTCGATTATCCCAAGGTGATCCCCATTCCTATTGGGCTGGAAAACAGGCGATTTCATGCGAATGGGATCGTCGGCGATTTCCAGGCTCTGAGACAGGACTTGCCAAAGAAGGATAAGAAGAACCGCATCATGTACGGATTTACGGCAGGTACGAACCCCCGGGAACGTGTTCCCTGCCGGGAGGCGCTCAAGGGAACGGCGCTCGCAAACGAAGAGGGGCGTACGAACGGCCGTGACTACCTGAGGCTTCTCTCATCCTATCGTTTTGTAGCGTCGCCTCCGGGGAACGGGGAAGACTGCCACAGGACCTGGGAGGCTATGTACCTGCGCGTCGTACCGATAGTCAAGCGTTCCGTGTGCATGATTTCATTCCAGCGCCACGGCCTGCCACTTCTCCTCATTGACGACTGGCGTGAGGCTGCATCGTGGAACGAGAAGGACCTCGATGATCGTTATCAGGCACTGCAGCAGGGCTTCGACAGCCCGTGCCTTTGGATGGACTTCTGGGCTTCGCTCGTAGGTGGCGCGGTGTGATTCTTACGGTGCTTGTTGGAGGCCTCGGAAACCAGATGTTCCAATACGCAGCCGGCCTTGCACTGGCAAAAAAGAAAAATGTCCCAGTGCTTGCCTACTATCCCGACGGCGGACGGCCTCTTCTGCATGAAACCTTTTCCCTCACGGCCGGATGCGCCACGGAGGCAGACTTCAGGCAGTATTTCGGGTCTTCAGGCCTGGCGGGAAGAGTAAACAGGAGGGTGCAGACTATGCTTCCTCCCGCGGCAAGGCGCTTTTACGAAAACAATAAGCTCAACTACGACCCGACGTTGTTCAGGCTCGGCGACAACGTTCTCCTGCGCGGTTACTGGCAGTCGTTTCGATATTTCGAGGATCTGCGTTCGATTCTGAAGGCGGAATTTACCCCCCTTCACCGACTGTCCGCTGCCGCTGAGGAGATGCGCGCGCAGATAGAGTCTCACAATTCGATTGGGATACACGTCCGACGCGGAGACTACCTGAATGCATTCCGAGTACTTGATGCCGATTATTACTCGCGCGCAATCGATGGTATCTCTGAATCATCCCTGCACTCCTCACAAATATTCGTTTTCACAAACGATGCCGTTTGGTGTCATCGACATCTCCTTCCCGAAAGAAGCAAGATCTTGGTTTCAAGCCCCTTGATTTTGGCCCATGAGGACCTTCTTCTTCTGTCAGCATGTCGGAACATCATTACTGCCAATAGCACATTCAGCTGGTGGGCGGCCTATCTTGCAGACGCACCTGCATCGATCATCGCTCCGCAAGGTTGGATTTGCGGAGATTCAGAAGAATTCAAGCAGGAGGATATCTATCCTGAAACCTGGGACATAGTGTCGTGATCGATCCAAAAATATCGATCATAATTCCATGCTACAACTGCATTCGAACGCTGCCTGCAACCGTCAATTCAATCTTGCCCCAGGCTGCGCGGGGCAATCACGAAATAATTCTCGTGGATGACGGCTCAAAGGACGGCACACGTGATTATCTCGAGAAACTACGCAGGAGCAGCCCAGCGATCTCTGTGGCGCTCCATGAAACGAACAGGGGCGGGGGGGCTGCGCGCAACACAGGGATCGCGCTCGCGCAAGGGGAATTTGTCCTTTGTTTCGATGCGGATGATCTGCTGGGAAACGACGCCCTGGTGCGCCTTCTGCGCAAAGTGCAGGACAGTAATCTCGACGGGGCGACCTTTGCTGGCTCTTACTCCTTCAAGCGGTTCCCTGGAAAAGGCCGGTTCCAGGATTTTACTCAGTCAGGTGACCTGATATCTATTGCAAACGTATTCGACGGAACCAACTGGCCTGTCGGGGCCAACTTTCTCTATCGGCGGGATGTCCATCGCCTCGTCGGCGGCTACCCGGAGCACCACAGCTTCGACACCCAAGGGTTTGGAATCAGGTTCCTGGCGCATGGTCTCAAGGCCGCATCGGCGCCGGGCGCATTTTTCTTTCAACGGCAGTTCGGACCGCAGACATCGTACTTTGAACGCGCGTACGTCTCCGGCGAATACTCCGTGGGTTTTTTTCTCATTCTCGAGGAGTTGTACGGAATGCTAGGGCCAGATGCACGTGTTGCGTACCTGGGCTTTCCGATTTTTTCAGGGTCCAGTTTCGAGCATAACCTCATGGGCGCGCTCAAGGCCCGGTACGCAGAAAACCCAGGAGGATTCTTCCGCACCGCTACTATCGAAAAAGCTGCCGCGCGTCCTGACGGTCAGGACGCATGGACCCGGCTTCTCGATGGAATGCACGGTGGAGACTGGGCATCGGCCGCGCACGACGTGATAACTTCCCTGGGGCATGGTGTTCACTGCGAGGTTGGGGGCTTCATGATGCAACGGATTCTTGCGGCCGCCGATGGCATGGGGGCCAGCCTTGCGGCCGTCAGGAAATACCGGGAAAAAACGTCCGTCAGGCCCCATGGCACGAATACGCTTCGAGAATCCTACTTCCATAAAGCGCACGCGAGGCTCCGGCGTCTGCTGAGGCAGAAATGAAGACCTGCATTATCAATGTCGCAAACGGCATCTATCTGCGCGGACAGGAACGGCTGAGGGAGAGCCTCAAGGCGCAGGGCTTCCTGGGCGACGTTATCCTCTGGACAGACGCACTGCCGCCCGGCAGCCCGACACAGGACGAATCGCCGATGGCATTCAAGCCTTTTGCGTTCAAAGCCGCGTTCGAGCAAGGATACGAGCTCGTCCTCTGGCTCGACGCCTCGATGATGGCAGTTCGCAGGGTGCAGCCCATTTTTGCCCGCATTGCTCGCCAAGGCTACTACCTGTGGGGCACGGGTGCCGTCTGCGGCGAATGGGCGGCGGACGAGGCCTTGCTTCGCCAGTCGGTCACGCGTGAGGAATCCTTGAAGATCGAGGAGGTTGTCTCCTGCATTGTCGGTTTGCGAAATTCCAGCCCAAAGGGGAAAGATTTCTTTTCTCGATGGATGGCAGCCGCCTCCGATGGCGTTTCCTTTCGCGGCATTCCACCTGGACGACCATGGACTGATAGCCGCTCGAACAGTGAGGGCCTGCTCTCCAGCGACCCGAGGGTGAAGGGACACCGCTGGGACCAGACCGCGGCCAGCCTGATTGCCTATGAGTTGAACATGCACATTTCGCACCTTCAGTGCATGGACGCCATCCATTACGAGCACGAGACGTGGTCATACGTGCACACACTGCCGTTGACGATCAGGATGGTGCAGAACAGGGATATCAAGAACGGCGAATGCCGGATAATTGCCGTTAATGAGCGCCTTTCGGGAGAAAGTGGTTTGCTTTTCGCCTGCAGACGGATCGTGAAGACGATAAAACTCCTGGTCAAGCACCTAATTATCCGTGGCCGTTTCAGGCGATTGCACACATGATCCTCTACTTCACGCCCGGCGGCCGACTGGGGAACCAGTTTTTTCAGCTCGCCATGCTGCACAGGCTTGCCCGACAGGGCGAGGTGTGTGTAACGACACGGATGGAAGAGCTGCTTCGCCTTGTGGATCCAGGCCTGCGGATAGTGAACATTCAGAGCGGCATTCTCTACCGCGTGGTCGATCGCCTCTGCGTGCCTTTCCTAAGGGCACTCAGCCGGTTGGGTCTGTTTTCGTCAGTCATCGAAAGTCCCGACTGGACGTGGCGGCGTCGGGAAGGCCTTCTTCGGCGCGTACTCCTGGTTGAAGGGTACTTTCAGAACTCCGAGCTGGCGTGTGCGTCATTTCGCGCAAATGTCCACGTTCGCCCGCAGCACGCGGCTTCCGCCGACCACGTGCTTGCTTCAGTGCCGCCGGGGGCGAGAAGAGTATTCGTCCATCTGAGGCGTACGGACTACCTCAGTTACGACATCCTGGGGAAATTGAATCCATCTTTGCCGAGCTCCTACTACAGGGAGTTGATACAGGACTGCCTGGCAAGCAGCGAGAGCTCGTACTTCGTGTTCCTCAGCGATGATCCCGATTACGTGGAGCATGAGTTCTCCTGGCTGAAGCGGAAATACGTCTCGCGCAACACACCTGAGGTGGATTTCGCCATCATGACGAAATGCAATGACGGGATCCTTTCCAACAGCAGCCTGTGCTGGTGGGGAGCGTTCTACATGGCAGCGCCGGGAAGGCAGTGGTACCCGAAGTATTGGCTGGGCTGGAAGTCACGCGCGTGGTACCCGCCCAATATCAGACCAACGTTCGGCATAGAGGTAGAAATTGCACTCGAGCAGAACGCATCAACCTCATAGGGCTGCCGCCGGCGCATCACTCCAGAGGGTTTGCGCGTGACGGCCTTCTTCTTTCTACGCAGTCAGGGTCCCCCCGAGGATGCCGGCTATCAGCACTGCATGATCGCCCTTGGCGAAGGTCTGCGGGAACTGGGCGTACCTTTCTTCGCAAACATCGACTATTGGAGGGAAGAAACTGGCTGGCTCTTTAAGGGCGGTTCCGGAGTGCAGCTTGAGGATTGTGACCTGGTCATTACCGGCGACGAATATCAGGGCGTCGGGGGCGAATTGCCAAAGAGCATGTTCGGTGGAAGACAGCGGACCGTGTTTGTCGACTCCTCCGACGGCTGGCGGACAAGGACGGAGGCGCCGGACTATCGCCGTTTCGACCTGGTTCTGCGCACGCACTGCAGCAGGCGTTATACATACCCCGACAACACCCATCCCTGGGCATTCGGCCTGAGCCAACGCATCATGACGGCATGTGCCGACCCCGCGGCGTTTGCTGGGCGGTCCAACCGGTTGATTGCGAACTTTCGTGTCGGACATCCAGTACGTGCAGTTGCACGAAAGCTCGTGATGCCTGTTGCTGCCTCACGCCTGCAGATAGACGATAGCATCGACAGTCCCCCGGCGGAAGACGCAGGCCGCGATCGTCTGCTCTGGGAGGCAACGGGTCGGCGGCACTATCCGGCGTACTTCGCCCGGCTGCTCTCCAGCAAGGCGTGCGCAGCATTTGGCGGGTATTTTGCCCCTGGCGTTTTCCGAAGCACGGAAAATGTGCTTGAACGAGCGCTCTATGCCCTGGGCTGGAGACTAGGCCGAAAGTCCCGGACAGTTATGCAGTTCGATAGCTGGCGACTCTGGGAAGCGCTGTGCGCGGGCAGTCTCATGCTGCATGTCGACCTTGACGCCTATTGCTGTTCCCTGCCATCCATGCCTGTAAACGGCGTTCACTATGCGGGATTCGATTTCCACCGGCGCGATTGCGCCGCTTTCTTGCGCGATGCGCCGGAAAAGGACCTGGCCGCCATTGCGGTGGCAGGCCGGGCGTGGGTGCTTGATCAGTACAGCCCGCGTGCGGCCGCGCGGAGGCTGCTTGCCATGATCGGCGGGGGCTGAATAAGCCAGTGCGCGTCCTTTACGATCACCAGGCGTTTCTCCAGACCTACGGAGGCGTTTCCAGGTACTTCGCCGAAATCATCCGTGCGATGGGCCGCTTGAGCGGATTCGAGGCGCTGCTGCCAAGGTTCTTTTCCGACAACCGGTACCTCGAGTCCAAGAACAGGCTGTTTACCTCGCGACCTTTCAAGGGCAAGGTCAGGCTGATGGACGCCGCGAACAGGCTCCTCATGTGCGGTGCCTTCCGGGGAAGATTCGACCTTTTCCACCCTACGTACTTCCGACCCTACTTCTTTGCCCCGCTGGGCCACAGGCCTTTTGTCGTCACAATCCACGACATGATTCATGAACTTTTCCCGGATCGGGTGCGGGATGACGGAACGCGGGAGAACAAGAGCCGCCTTTGCAGGGAGGCAGCGGGCATTATCGCGGTCTCGGAGAACACGAGAAACGACGTCTGCCGGATCCTGGGGATTCCCGAAGGGAAGGTTGCCGTCATCCATCATGCTACGACCCTCAGGTACCGGGGAGAGCCAAGGCTTCATCAAAGGCCGTATATGCTCTACGTCGGTGAGCGTTCCGGATACAAAAACTTCACCTTCCTGCTGGAGTCCGCGGCAGGGCTGCTCATCCGCCATGATGTCGACATGCTCTGCGCTGGCGGTGGTTCCTTTTCTTTGACGGAACGCAGGCACATCGAGGAACTTGGAGTGGCTGACAAGGTCAGCCAGACGGACATCGCGGGGGAAGCAGCGCTGGCGAGCCTGTACAAGCATGCTGCGCTCCTGTGTTTTCCTTCCCTCTACGAAGGCTTCGGTTTTCCTCTCATCGAGGCATTTTCGTGCGGTTGCCCGTCAGTCGCAAGCTCCCTTTCCTGCTTTCGTGAGATCGCCGGTGAGGCGGCAGAGTACTTTGACCCTGGCAACAGGGACTCGATTGCGCGCGCACTTGAGCGCGTGCTTCTCGATGCCCGGCGATCCCGAGAGCTGGTTGCGCTCGGCACCGAACGGGTGCGTCGCTATTCCTGGGAAACCGCTGCAGCGGCAACGCTTGAAGTGTACCGCGCGGCAGTCGGGTAAGGATCGTGAGGATGTCAACAAAGGATACTCCGGTTCTCTTTCTCGTATTCAACCGCCCGGAGACAACGCGCGAGGTCCTGGTTCGCATTCGGTCGGCCGCCCCAAGACGTCTCTACATCGCGGCTGATGGTCCGCGCCCCGCTAATTCCCGGGATGCTGAGCGGTGTGCAGAGGTCCTCGCACTTTTCGAGCGCGGAGTCGATTGGCCGTGCAAGACGGAGTGGCTGAAACGCGATACAAACCTTGGCTGCCGCAGGGCGGTAAGCTCGGCGCTCACCTGGTTCTTCGAAAATGAGGAGGAGGGCATCATCCTCGAGGATGACTGCCTGCCGGCCGAAGGTTTTTTCCCTTTTTGCTCTGATCTCCTGCAGCGATACCGCGGTGAGAATCGTATTGGGCACATAGGAGGGTTCAACTGCCAGTTCGGCCGGATCCGTGGCGAGGCATCGTACTATTTCTCCCGATATTTCCACGTGTGGGGCTGGGCAACCTGGCGGCGCGCCTGGCAAGGGTATGACCCGCAGATGGCCAGCTTTCCACAATTTATCGCCGATGGCACCCTGGATCGTCTTTTTCATCGGAAGACACTGCGGGAATACTGGAGGGACAATTTCGCGGTCACATTCTCGGGCAGGCTGGATACCTGGGACTATCAATGGGTCTTTCACAATTTCCGCAATGATCGCCTCGCAATCGTGCCCAACTTCAACATGATCACGAATATAGGTTTCGGCCAGGATGCGACGCATACGGCGGCGGGTTCACGGAAAATACCGCCGCTTGCCGCCGAAACCCCGGTGGAACTCACTCATCCTGATCATATAGCACCGGACGAGGCGGCCGATGACTTCACCTATCGCAACCATCTCGGGCTCGGGCTGTGGCATTCGGCCAAGCAGGTTGCCAAGGGGGCGATTGCTCATGGGGGGAGAGCGCGTTTATCATGATCCCAAAAATCATCCACCAGACAGCGAAAACCGCTGACATCCCGAAGACGTGGAGGGCTTTCCAGGAAAGGGCGCGCAGGCTCCACCCCGACTGGGAATACAGGCTCTGGACAGACGACGACAACCGGACCCTCGTCGAAGAGCGGATGCCTCATCTCCTGGCATCGTTTCTCTCTCTGCCGCTCAACATCATGCGGGCGGATGTCATCCGATATGTCATAATGCACGAGCACGGTGGCCTGTATTTCGATTTCGACTACGAGTTCCTCAAGCAATTCCCCTACGTGGAAAAAGACATCGTCATCCCGCGGGAGTCAGATGACGGCGCTGATGCATTCATCGGCAATTCGGTCCTGGCGTCGCGGCCCGGCCACCCCTTCTGGCGCGCGGCTCTCCAGGAGTTCGAGACGAGTTTCGCGGCAATTGACCATGACCCGACGGAAGATGACATACTATTCCTGACTGGTCCCGGGCTTCTGACGCGGGTTTACCTGAAGGAGTTCGGGAACGATCCAGATTTTTTTACGCCCCGTCGGGCGCAATTCAATCCTCCGATACCGAGAACCGACGAACAGTATCATTCCCTTGTTTCCGAGGGGACTGCCTTTGGCATTCATCACTGTCACGGCACCTGGCGGTCACTTTCCATCCCCCGTCGCTTGAAGCGAAAGATAAAATCGCTTCTGAAAAGCAAATCATGAGCTTCCGGGAGCTGATCCCATCGGAGGTCGTGCGCCGCCGCCCCCCGCTCAACATGGCCCCCGGCGACGAACATCTTTTTGCCCATGAGATCGAGAAGGAAATCCCCCCGACCATCCTCAGCCGTCTGACAAAGGCAACAGTGTTGCCCAACGGATACATTGTCCGCGGTCTCGGGCTACGGCCGCTGCCGGAAACATTCACGGGACGGGCACGTTCTCCATCACAGGCTGTGCGGAGAGTTGCGCAAAGGATTGCCGCGGCGCCTTTGCAGGCAGCTCCTGTGCGAGTCGAGCGCGGCTTCATTTTGACCGACGAATTTTCCAATGGGTACTTTCACTGGTTAGCGGATTGCCTCCCGCGCCTTGCCGTACTCTCCGATAGCGGGCTCCTGGAGGAACGGACATTGATCGTTCCGGACTATGCCGGAAGGTTCAACTACGTACAGCAAACGCTGGCCGCCTTCGACCTCACCGCAACCGTGTTTCCCGGGCCCCGACGTTCGGTTCTTTGCGATGATCTCATGGTACTTTCTCCCGTTGCCCCTACCGGCAACTATCGCCCTGATGTCATGAACGGCCTGCGCGATCGGTTTCGAACTCATTTCGGAAGCAGCGGGCAGGGAGGCCGGATTTATGCGAGCAGGGCGCTGGCAGGGTTGAGAAGAATCGAAAATGAAAGCGACGTGCAAGCGGTATTCGAGCGCCACGGGTTCGAGCGCATCTTCCTGGAGCGGCTATCCTTCGATGAGCAGGTCAAACGCATTGGATCAGCATCGATTCTTGCCAGCAATCATGGAGCCGGACTGACAAACATGACCTGGATGCAGCCGGGAACCGTCGTGATGGAGCTCCGCAGGAGCGGCGACGCCCAGAATAACTGTTTTTATTCCCTTGCCTCGGCGCTTGGCATCGGGTATCGCTACATGACATGCCGTCCGGTATCAGAGCGCGTGTCGGCTCACCGGGGCGACCTGCATGTCGACGTGAAGGAGTTGGATCGTCACCTGGCGGCGATCGTGGAGGCCTCTCGATGAAGGGCATAGTGCTTCCCGTTCCCGCAAAGTACGAGGCGCTTGCGCTGAGAAACATCAAGCGCTTGCGGGAGAAATTCGATCGCAACGTGCCCGTGGAGATATGGGAGGTCGGGAAGGAGATCTCAGCAGAGATTCGCGGCCAGATGCTTCCGTTGGGGTCGATCACTTTCCGCAATGTCATGGACCACACCCCGACGCCGTCCCACTGGAAGGGATTCCAGATCAAGGCATTCGCAGCCCACTACACTGGATTTGAACAGATGCTGCTCTGCGATGCCGACCTGACATTCCTGCGCAATCCACTACCCCTCTTCACGCACAAGGCATTCAGGGAAACGGGGACCTACTTCTTCCGCGATCTTGCAAAGTGGAAATACCGACGCGTGAGTGAAATGGGAACCGAGGAGTTTTCCAGCTACAATTTTTACCGGCTTCGACGCGAGTGGCTGCTCGGTCTCATGCCCGAGCCTCCCGCATTCTTCCCCCGGGAATGGCGGCACCTGTACAAGTCGGACCTCCCCGTGAAGCCCGTCCATGAGGCATACATGGAATCGGGAGCTGTCTTTCTCGACCGCCTGAGACATAAGGATATCCTTGAAACTGTGTTCCGCCTGAACGAAAATCACGAGGAGACGTATCGCTGCGTCATGGGGGACAAGGAGACGTGGTGGATTGCCTGCTGTATCTGCAACAAGCCGTTTTCCATGAACCCACTGCCGCCGCTCATCGTCCTGCGGCGTCTGACGCAGTTTTACCGGTGCCTTCCGTTTTACAGGCAAAAATAGAACAGGGAGAGGGGCCGGCGACATCCATGATTGAAAAGGGGATCATACTGGCGGGCGGGCGGAGCACACGGCTCCTGCCTGCAACGCAGGTGTTCAGCAAACACCTGCTGTCGATCTACGACAAGCCAATGATCTATTACCCCCTCAGCACGCTCATGCTGGCGGGGATCCGCGATATCCTGCTCATTTCGAACGCGGAAGACGCGCCGCTGTTCGAGCGTCTGCTGGGTGACGGCTCTCACCTTGGCATCTCGATCACGCATGCCATCCAGGGCGCGCCTCGTGGTGTTGCTGATGCTTTCATCGTGGGAAGAGAGTTCGGGGCGGGCAAGCCCATCGCCCTGGTCCTGGGAGACAGTCTTTTCTACAGCGACGGGCTGGCGGGCATTCTCCGCCAGGGAGCGGCACTGGAGAAGGGCGCAAAGATATTCGCATACTACGTCAGCGATCCCGAGCGCTACGGCGTCGTGGAGCTGACTCCTGACGGCCGCGCGGCATCTGTGGAGGAAAAGCCCCGGCACCCGCGCTCCTCCTACGCAGTCACGGGACTGTACTTCTACGATGAGGACGTCTATGAGCTGGCGCTGGCCGTGCAGCCCTCCGCGCGGGGAGAAATTGAAATCTCTTCCATCAATAAGGTCTATCTCGATCGTGGTATCCTCTCGGTCGAAATTCTCGGCCGCGGCGTGGCATGGCTGGATACGGGAACGCATCAGTCCATGCTGGATGCCAGCACCTTCGTGGCGGCGCTCGAGAACCGCCAGGGCCTGAAGATCTGCTGCCCCGAGGAAATAGCATATCGTCAGGGCTTCATCGACGCGGAGGCCCTCGAAAAGCTTGCGCGGGCTTTCGGGGACTCCGATTACGGAAGGTACCTCCTTGGGCTCCTCTCCGCGGAAAAACTGTACCTGAGCCGGCCCAAGAGCACATGAGCAGCATTGAAGCTCGAGTGAAAGTCTCAGTTGTCACGGTGGTGCGAAGCGACGCCCCCGGGCTTGCGCTCACTATGGAAAGCGTGGCAGCGCAGGACTACTCGCCTTTGGAGTACATCGTCGTGGACGGCGCTTCGACGGACGGGACCCTTGGAGTCCTGCGGGGACGGGAGGCTGAAATCACTCGCTGGGTCAGCGAACCGGATGGCGGGATTTACGAGGCAATGAACAAGGGAACACGGCTTGCACAGGGTGAATACGTCTGTTTCATGAATGCCGGCGACGCGTTCGTGTCACCGACAACGGTTTCTCTGATGTTCAATCCGAGCCCGACCGCGGAGCTGGTCTGGGGTGACTGCATCATAGAGAGCGCGAGGGGAGAGGAGTACGATTGCGCCCGATATGTCTTGAAGACCCTCCACCGGCAGATGACGGTGTCCCACCAGAGTCTTTTCGTGAAGCGCCAGGCGCTTCTTGACCGGCCGTTCGATGAATCCTTTCGGATTGCCGCCGATTACGATTTTCTCTGCGAGCGTCTGCTCGACGGCGCATCCTGGGAATACAAACCGTTTCCCGTGAGCAGGATCAACGATCGTGGAGTTTCAGCAAGGGTTTTTACCACAAGCATCCGCGAGAAGAGGCGCGTCTCCCTTTCGCGTTTCCCTGGAAAGAAAATACAGGTGCTTTTCTATTATTCCCTGCTCTGGCTGTACATGCACGCCAAGCAGGCTTGGGCAGGTTTCCGTGCCCGCTGAGTACCTCATCCTACTGGACGACGCCTGCCCGACTATGGACGGTGTTCGCTGGGCATCTTTGGAAGAAATGCTCGACAGACACGGCGTCCGACCCATAGTGGCAATCGTGCCGGAAAATGCCGACCCCGATCTCATTCGCGGCTCAGCGGACGCCGGTTTCTGGGCACGGGCAAAGACGTGGGCCTCCCGGGGCTGGTCGATCGCGCTGCACGGCCATCGCCACCAGCTTCGCCGTGTGCGCGGCAGCCTTGTTTCCTCCAGTCGCTGCGCGGAGTTCACGGGGCTGCCCTGGGCGGAACAGCGCCACCGCATCCGGGAGGGGATCAGGATCATGGTAGGGCAGGGGCTTCGCCCTGAGATCTGGGTGGCCCCCGCGCACGGATTCGACCTCGCGACCCTCCAGGCATTGCGGGAAGAAAGCACCATCAGGACGATCTCGGACGGTTTTGCCTGCCGCCCCTTCGTTCATCTTGGCTTCACCTGGCTGCCGCAGCAGCTCTGGCATTCTCGGGAGATGAGCTTCGGCCTGTGGACTATCTGCCTGCATCCCAACGACATGGATGACGCTGCCGTTGCCCGCCTGGAGAAGTTCATCGAGACCCACCCCGACTCGTTTCCCGGTGCGCGGGAGGCGGCGTTGCGTGCGGTTGACTATAGGGGCAGCGACAGGATCTTCGGCTTCACATTCAGGACGGCGCTCCACATCAAGAATATGCTCTCCGGAAGGAAGACGTGATGGCTCAACGCGAGTTCGAAGTATTCGTTCCGGGCAGGGTATGCCTGTTCGGAGAGCACTCGGACTGGGCCGGGGGCTATCGAAGGATCAACTCCTCCCTCGTTCCGGGCTATGCGATTATTTGCGGCACCAATCAGGGGCTTCGCGCCCGCGTCCAGCCACATGGCGAACGGCTTATCTTTCGCTCTTCACTCACCGCGGGAGGAGCGCGGCAGGTCTTCGAGCTTCCCATGAAAGCGGATGTCCTCCTGGCAGAGGCGAAAAAGGGAGGCTTCTTCAGTTATGTGGCGGGGGTCGCCTACCAAGTCCTCACGCACAACAACGTCAAAGGACTGGAGATAGACAACTATGCGACCGACCTGCCGGTAAAAAAAGGGCTGTCATCGAGCGCCGCCGTGTGCGTGCTCACGGCGCGGGCTTTCAACATGGCTTACGATCTGAAGATGACCGTGCGGGGCGAAATGGACTACGCGTATCGCGGGGAAACCACGACTCCCTCCCGCTGCGGCCGCATGGACCAGGGGTGCGCCTACGGTTCCCGGCCCGTAATGATACAGTTCGATGGCGATGTCCTCGAGGTGTCAGAGCTCGCCTGCGGGACAGACTTTCACTTCATCGTCGCTGATCTTAAGGCAACGAAGGACACGGTGAAAATCCTGGCCGATCTGAACAAAGCATTTCCCTTCGCTGAAAATGATATCGAGAAAGGGGTCCAGGAGTGCCTCGGGCCCGTCAACAAGCGGATCCTGGAACAGGCCGCCGAGGCGCTCCAACAGGGCGATGCTCCCCGTCTCGGCGGGTTGATGACAGAGGCGCAGTCGATCTTCGACCGATATGCCGTGCCCGCATGCCCCGACCAGCTTGCGGCCCCCGTCCTCCATCGCGTGCTTGCCCTCCCGTCGCTCGCGCCCTTCGTACTGGGAGGCAAAGGCGTGGGAAGCCAGGGAGACGGTTCCGTCCAGTTGCTGACAAGGGATGAGAAGAGCAGAGAGGCAGCAATCCACATCCTGGAGACCGAGCTGGGGCTCACCTGCCTGCGGCTCACGGTGCCGCGCAGCAAGAAGATCCGCAAAGCCGTCATCACGGCAGCAGGCTTTGGCACGAGACTGTTCCCGATGACCTCGGCCGTGCGCAAGGAGTTCCTGCCGGTCATAGATCACAAGGGAAGAATGCTCCCCCTCATCCTGGCAAATGTCGAAGAAGTCGTCTCGGCCGGAATCGAGGAGGTCTGCATCATCATTCAGGAGCAGGACCGTGCTCTCTTCGAGAATTTTTTCGGACAGAATATCAGCGCCGAAGTTTTCGAAAAGCTGTCGGCTCACGCACGGGAAAGCCTTTCTTCGATCAAGGAGCTTGGCAAACGGATCGTTCTGAGGGCGCAGGATGAGCAGCATGGCCTCGGCCACGCGGTTTTCCAGGTCAGGGATTGGGTGGGCGGCGAACCTTTCATGCTCGTGCTCGGGGATCATCTGTTCATCAAGCACGGGGCCGCGGCCTGCGCGCAGCAGCTCGTGGATCGCTTCCAGAAGCTGGAAACCGCCCTGATCGGTCTACAGCAGACCCCCGAGAACGAAGTCGGCAGGTTCGGGACTGTGGGAGGGAGCTGGGTGGACGGCGAGGCCGGCCACGACCTGCTCGACATCGCGCTCTTCAAGGAAAAGCCCGACCGCGAGTTCGCGTCTGAGTACCTCGTCGTGGACGGTCTCCCTGACAAGACCTATCTCACGGTCTTCGGTATCTATCTTCTGACGCCCGGCCTTTTCGACGATCTCGACAAGGCGGTACGCGAATGTCCCGACGAAGAGAAGGAGGTGCAGCTCACCGACGCGCTCGAGCAGCTGCGCCGCCGGGAGCGCATTCTCGGTCTCGTCGTCAATGGTGAAAAGGTCGACATCGGTCTCCCCGAGGGCTACCTCGACGGCCTGATGAAATTTGCTGGTCGCGGCTGACCGGGGGGGCATGATCATGATTGAAGTGAAGCGGCGCAGACGCGGGATTGCCTATGCGCAAAAGTGGTTTTCTCGCAGGGCTTCCCCGCTGGATTTCCTGGGAGCCGTCGCCTACTACCAGTACCTCGGTCCCCGCTCGCCGCTGTTTTTCGTGAAGCGTTCCTTCGCGACGATCCATATCGACCTCGCGCGCGACCCAGAGGCGATCCAGGCGGACATGCAGAAAACGGTTCGCTACAAGATCCGCAGGGCGGAGGGCGAGGGGCTCACCTGGAGCGACAGGATCGACGCGGGCAGCTTCGCCGCATTTTACAGCGCCTTCGCGAAGGGCAAAGGCATCGAGGGGGTCGACATTGCCCGCATCGACTCCTTCAGTGCGGCGCTCGTGCTGACGAGCGTTGCCCAGGGGGGCCAGATTCTGACCCAGCACGCGCACCTCGTCGACGATGGGGAGCGGAGGGCCCGGCTTGTATACTCCTCCTCTGCGCGATTTGACGGCATCGATCCTGCGCTCGTCGGAAGGGCCAACCGCTGGTGCCACTGGAAAGACATGCTCTCCTTCAAGGAGCGGGGAGTCACGACGTATGACTTCGGTGGATATGCCCCGGAGACGAAGGACCCGACTCTCGAAGGCATCAACGATTTCAAGATGGGTTTTGGCGGGAAAGTGGTCAGGGAGGATCATTGGATCTCGCCCCTGTACGCTCTTGCATCCAACCTCGGATTGAAATGAGCGGCTCACCGGCCGTGCTTCTCATCAACAGCATGGGCACCGGTGGAGCGGAGCGTGCCGTGGCGATGGTCGCCGGTGGACTTCGCTCTCGCGGCAGGGACGTCAGGATTCTCTGCCTCGAGAAGGCGTCTGCCAATGAGGCGCTTCCCACAGACGTTCCTGTCGAGTTGCTGTCAGGTATGAAGGCTTCCTCTGGAGCGGCCATGAAGTTCAGTGCGCTTCCCGTGCTGGCAGCGCGGCTGGCCGGCTACGTCAGGCGGGAGCGAGCCGAAGTTGTTATAAGCCACCTGTTTCGCGCCAATTTCGTGAATGTCCTCTCTACGACACTGGGACGCTCCCGCCACAAAGTCATTGTCGTCAATCACACCCGGGTAAGTCGTCTTGCGAATGATGGCATCCAGGGTCGAATCAACATGATGCTGTGCAGGCGGCTGTATCCCCGGGCCAACCTGGTTGCAAGCGTCTCAGAAGGATCACGCGGTGAAAGCGCAGATCTCCTTGGCATTCCACGGGGAAAAACAGCCACGCTCCATGACCCCATAGACACGGAGGCCGCGGCTGCCGCTTCAGACTCCGCCCGCCCTGCTCGCGCAATTGTTGCCGTGGGGAGACTGATCGGATTGAAACGCATGTGCGACATTGTCGATGCATTCGAGCGGATTGCGCCTGACTATCCTGACGTGGAGCTGCGCATCATCGGGGACGGGCCTGAGAGAGGCGCCCTTGAGCACCGTGCGCTCAGGGGGACATCCGCGGCGAGGGTGCGGTTTCTTGGGAGATTGGCCAATCCGCTGCCTTCGATGGCAGGGTGCTCCGCATTTGTTTCCGCATCGGAAACTGAAGGATTCGGAATGGCCATCGTGGAAGCGCTGGCCGTGGGCATCCCCGTCATTGCCTCGGACTGCGCATTCGGCCCACGCGAAATCCTCGCCCCCGGGACGGATCCCCTGCGCCGCCTTGACCCGGGGGAAGAGACTGAAACCGGCCAGTTTGGTATTCTCTTTCCCGTCGGCTCAGTGACCGGTTTGGAAAAGGAGCTGCGGCGTTTGCTCGATGATGCAGGCCTTCGTGCCGAGCTTTCACGAAAAGGACCGCCGCGGGCCGCGGATTTTTCAATAGGGAGCTCCCTAGATGCATACGAGAAGCTGCTGAATGACTGACGGGAACCGCGTGCCGGCGAATCACATCGTCGTCTGCGCCAATACATCCTGGTACATATATAATTTCCGAATGCCGCTGATCCGCGCACTCATCTCGCGGGGGTGGCGGATCACTGTCCTGGCGCCCCGGGATGAGTACACCGAGCGCATTGTCGCCGCCGGCGCGGGCTTTTGCGACCTGGCCCTTTC
>JBEKVA010000030.1:0-18459 GCA_049514475.1 Spirochaetia bacterium | reverse complement strand
TTGGACCAACCTGAACGATGGCAACCCCTGGAGCTTGCCGTCGTCAACCCGGTGGCCGTGTTCGGACCGGTGCTCGGCCCGGATTTCTCGACCTCTATCGGGCTCCTGAAGCGCCTGATGGAAGGAGCCATGCCGGGCCTCCCCCGGCTGTCCTTCGGAATTATCGATGTGCGGGACGTGGCCGACGCGCACCTGCGCGCCATGACCAATCCCGCCGCCAAGGGGGAGCGGTTCCTGGCCGTGGCCGGAGACTTCATGACCATAGAGGAAATCGCCAAAGTGCTGCGTTCGCGCATGGGCAATTTCGCGGGGCGCGTCCCCACGCGTGTGTTGTCCAACGTGATGGTGCGGCTGGCCTCGCTTTTCGATCCATCGATCAGGCCGAACATCTCCGAGCTGGGCAAGGTCAAGCGCGCCACCAATGAGAAGGCCAGGCGCCTCCTCGGCTGGGCGCCACGGTCCAACGAGGAGGCTCTTGTCGCGACGGCCGAGAGCCTGGTGCGGCTTGGGCTGCTTTCCCCGAAATGACACCGCTTGAAAAGCAGACCGTCCTGGTCACCGGGGCCACCGATGGCCTGGGCCGCGCCGTCGCCCGCGAGCTTGCAACGCGGTGCAAGCTCCTCTACCCTGCCAGCAATGGCCATCAGAGCGCCCCGTCCACAGCTTCGAGGAACCTGCTACAAGTGCTGGCGTCCCATGCACTGCTGCCTCTGCCCGTCGACGCCGCCCATGGAAACGCGGACGCGGATCGTGCTCCTCATGCACCCCATGGAGTTCCGGCACCAGAGATGCAACACGGGCAGGCTCACCTGCCTGAATCTTGCCAACAGTGAGATCATCCAGGGAATAGGCTTTGACGCTGACGCCAGGTTCCGTTCACTCGTGCAGGATCCCGCGAACTATCCTGTTCTGCTGTACCCGGGAGAGGGCGCCATGAGCATCAGCGACGGAGAGCTGCCGGCGCGTGCCCTCGGCCATCGCAGGCTCGTGGTCTTTCTCATTGACGGCACGTGGCATTGCTCCCGTACCATCGCAAAGGCAAGCCCGTCTCTCATGCGCTTGCCCCGCCTGGTCATCCACCCCAGCACGCCCAGTCGATACGTCATCAAGCGCCAGCCCGCCGCCTGGTGCCTTTCCACCATCGAGGCGACGCACGAGCTCCTGCTTGCCCTGGAGGCAGGCGGACTGGATGTCTATCCTGAAAAGGGAAGGCTCATCGATACTTTCAACGCGATGCAGGATTTCCAGGTCCGAAAGATCGAGAAGGCCGCCGGGTCCCTGGAACGTGCGCACGTAACCAGGGGACTTCGCCTGCCCTCCGGCGCTTAAAGCACGCCGACGTGATCCTTTCGTCCCCTCACGAAGAAAAACCACATTGCGGCCAGGGCGATGCCCGGCTCTCCTTCTATGACGGCCTGGATTTCCTTGATGCCGATGACCTTCTTGCCCCTGTCATCCTTGATTTCCTTGCCGTTGAACTCCGCGACCTTCTTGCCATGCGAGTCGCGAAGGTTATTGCTCTCGATCTGGCCGAATATTGCACCGTTGTAGGACCGGAGGTTGTCCCTGTCGACTTCCGCGATTTTCTGGCCCGAGCTTGTTTTCGTCAGCCGCCTGCCATCAAAGGTATAGTCCGCCATCTTTGCCCTCCATTCCGATCACCATGGTCGGCACCATCAAATTTAGTCCGCCCGGTGGCTTTGTCAATGTTCGCGGCCCGTCATGCCCCGGGCCCTATATCCACCCCTTCTCCTTGGCGATGCGGGCAGCTTCGAACCGGTTGGCAGCATCGAGCTTCTGAATGGCCAGGGAGAGATAGTTACGCACGGTGCCCGGGAAAAGAAAGAGCCGGGAGGCGATCTCGGCAATCGCGGCGGGGTAGCTTCTCTCATCGAACAGGCCGCTCTCCCGATCGAGCGCGGTGCCGGCCCTGTCCACCACGATGATGTACGGGTCATCGGCAAATCCATCAGCCCCGGTGAAATCCCGTTGCAGCGCATCCGGAAGTGCAAAGGACGAGTCCATGAGGGTTTGAACCGTGAGCCTGGGAATTGCATCGGACCAGGCTCCTGTCTGCAGGGACAGCATGAGCGTCAGAACGACGAGCGGTACCGGCATCTTCGATCTTCTGCGACACTGCGTGGCGACAAGATACCTCCTGCGGATGCCGCGCAGTAGTGGTGAAAGTCAGGACACTCCCGTGGCGGATGTCACGAGCCCGACGTGACGGATGTCACGCCGGATTTTGCGAGTAGGGCTTGATGCCGCGGGAAATGACGCTCCGATACACATTGGAGACTTCCTCGAGAGTGAAGCGATCCGGACTGCTGAGCCATCGCGTGGTGAGGCCCGTGATGATCGAGGATAGGGCTGTGGCGTAAAGCTCCTCCAGCGCGGGATTCTCCATGCTTGAGGAAAAAGGCTTGAAGCGTTTCTCGATGACAAAAGTGTCGATCTTGTCCGTCGTAATCTGGCGAAAGTCGGGACTACCGCCGGGACCGCCGATTACCAGCAGAGTCTTGCTCTCCGCGCCGATGAGCTTGAACAGCTGGATGAAGTACTCGGGCCTCCACTTCTTTTCGACATTGGTGGTCTCCTCCATGATGCTCTGCATTTTCAGGAAGATCGAGTCATAGAGATCCGAGCATCCCTGGCGGAACAGGTCGTCCTTGTCCTCGAAATGGCGATAGAAGGTGGATCGGTTGACATTGGCCCGCGTCGTCACGTCCCGGACGGAGACGCCGGCGTAACCCAGCTCGTCGATCAAGGCTACCAGGGTCGTCCAGAGGAGGGAACGAGTCCTCGCTATCCTCGGATCCTGCTTTTCCTTCGTCGGTTCGAGCACATCGGCCTCCATTGTATTAGCTTCTGGATCGACACATCGAAGACTTTGGTTGCAAAAGCAACACTATCAGGAAGCCTGTCGTTTGCCCATCGAGGGCAGAGCAACTATTGTCGAGCATGAACCATTCAGCAACGGAGGAATCGATGCGTCTTACATATGAAAACGAAACCGATCAAAGGGACCGGGTTTTTCGGAAATTCCAGCTCGAGAAGTTCGACCCCCGGCGCGCCGTGCCCGCAGTCTCCATGACAGTGAGCGCGGACATTACCGCGCTGGCGTCGAGAACGGAGTTCCTGTCATCGCCTCTCCCGCACTAGCAGTCCTCTGCGTCGGTCTTGTGAAAGATGGTCCTCCGCCAATCCTGCCCCTTACACTCGTCTTCGATCACCGCTGCATCGATGGAGCCGAGGGTGGCCATTTTCTCGGCGCCGTGAAGGATTTGATGGAGAAGAATGCGCGGACGCTTTTCGAATAGATTGGAGCACCTCATGGCCGTAGACTCTGCCACTCGCTCGCAAAGCTTCTCGGAAGACTTCGACATCTTCCGCCGGGTCGTCGCCTTTTCCACGTCCGATTCGTGGAAGCGCATCCCCCACGTTTCCTACCTGTACGAGCCGGATGTCACCGACTTCTACGCCTTTTATAGGGAGAAGTGCAGGATCGTGAAGCTCGACTCGGGTGAATCGCTGAAGATCACTTTTGGCACGGTGCTGCTGAAGGTGGTTGCCGAGGCCCTCCTCGCCGCACCCCGTCTGAACGCGTTTCTCCACTACAACGCTTTCGCCGTTCGCGGGAAGCTTTCCGTGCAGCGTCACATCAATGTCACCCTGCCATGGCTTCTCGCGGACGGGAAGGTCGTGACGGTCGTCGTTCCTCGAGCGGAAGAAGCCTCGATCGTGGAGCTGCAATCCTGCATCAACCGCCTTGCCGAGAGAATCGGAAACTCCAACATGCACGAGGTCCTCAATCGCACGGCCACCCATGATACGATCCACCGGCTCAAGACTGGCCAGATGGCAGGCTTTGCCCGGCTGTTGAGCGTTCTCCTGGGGCTCACCCGTTTCAACCGTCTCAAGGGTGACGAGCGAAGGGAATACTATTCCCGCGACCCCTTGGAGCGCCTCACGGCAAAAGACATCAATGCGGGAACCGTCGTGGTCTCGAACATAGGTTCCCTTCAAGCCGGGCAGACGGGCAAGTTCGGTCTCATCGACATCGTGGCGCCGCAGGTCTTCGCCGTGGGCATCAGTGCCGTCCAGGAACGCCCCAGCGTCGTGACGGGGGCTGGCGGTGAGAAGACGGTGGGGATCCGCTCGATGCTCCCTTTCTGCCTCGTATTCGATCATCGCGCTTTCGAGTTCGGGGAGCTTCTGCCCTTTCTGAGACGACTGGATCAGCTCTTCGCAAATCCTTCGCAGTTGCTTCCCCTCCTGGGGTGCGCGGTCCCATAGAGTCACGCCTGCGGGCATGGGGCGCCCCCGTGGCCTGACCGTGCGCGCTCGAGGGCAGCGATGCCAGGTCAGGACGGGCGCCTTTAGATCTCCACCCCCGCGCGCTGCGTCTCGGAGAGCTTCTTGAAGTAGCCGTCACGGGCCTCCAGCTCCTCGGGACTGCCCCGCTCCACGATCTTTCCCGCATCCATGACCAGGACGATGTCGGCGTCGCGGATGGTGGAAAGCCTATGGGCAATGATGAAGCTCGTCCGACCCTTCATCAGCTCGATCATTCCCTGCTGGATGTGAAGCTCGGTGCGGGCATCCACGGAGCTGGTGGCCTCATCCAGTATGAGCAGCCGGGGGGCGGCGAGCACGGCGCGCGCAATCGCGATGAGCTGCCGCTGGCCCTGGCTCAGGTTGGCGCCGGACTCCACCAGGGGAGTGTCGTATCCCTGCGGCAGGCGCTGGATTGCATGAGAGGCCCCGGCACGCTCCGCGGCAAGGAGCATCTCCTCCTCGGAAGCGTCCGGTCTTCCGTAGAGGATGTTCTCACGGACCGTGCCGGCGAACAGCCAGCCATCCTGGAGCACAACGCCGAAGGAGGTCCGCAGGCTGGCGCGCGAATAGTCGCGGATGTCCCGCCCGTCGATCAGGATGGAGCCGGTGGAAACCTCGTAGAATCGGGATAACAGATTGACGATGGTTGTCTTGCCGGCTCCCGTCCTGCCCACGATGGCCGTGACGCTTCCGGCGGGTGCGTGAAAGCTGATTCCCTTGAGCACAGGCACATCCGGCCGGTAGCCGAAGCTGACGTCACGAAACTCCACCTCCCCGCGCGGGTGCACCAGCGGCTCTGCCGCGGCGGTGTCCGCCGGCTCCTCGGCATCGTCCATCACCTCGAACACGCGCTCGGCCCCTGCCACGGCGGACATCAGCGTGTTGTAGGAATTGGCGATGTCGTTCAGCGGCCGTACGAACTGCCGCGAGTAGGCGACGAAGGTGGCAATGAGCCCCACGCTGATGAAGCCGCGCGCCGCGAGGTAGCCACCCGTCACTGCCACGAACGCGAAGCCGATGTTGTTGATGACGTTCATCATCGGCATGAGGAAGCCCGCCCAGATCTGGGCCTTTGTTCCGTATTGGCGCAGCTCCTCGTTGATGAGGGCGAAGCGCTCACCTGCATCCAGCTCCCGTCCGAACGCCTTCACCGCCTGGATGCCGGAAACGATCTCCTCGATGTGTCCGTTCAGCGTGCCCAGGGTGTTCTGCTGCTCCCGGTAGAGCGTGCGCGTGTGCCGGGCGATGGTGGAGGTAAGGAGGAACAGGAGCGGCACCGGCAGCAGGGTGGCAACGGCCAGGAGCGGGCTCAGGCGGAACATGATTGCCGTGGTGCCTGCCACGACCACGGCGCCCGACATGATCTGCACGGCGGACTGGGAAACCGTGACACTGACGGCATCCACGTCGTTGGTGAGCCGGCTCATGAGGTCCCCGTGTGGCCGCGTGTCGTAGTAGGAGAGGGGGAGGCGCTGCATCTTGTCGAACAGGCCCTCGCGGATATTGCGCACCATCCGCTGGGAAATCCCCGCCATGGCCCAGCCCTCCGCCGCCTGCAGGAGCGCGCCCCCGCCGTAGGCGGCAAGGAGCGCGATGACCGCCAGCGTCAGGGCGCGCACGGGGAGCTGGAGCGTGCCGAACGCGGAGGCGACAGGGGAGGTGGGAGCGCCTGCCAGAGCGGCAATGGCATCCACGCCCCGGCCAATCAGGTACGGCCCTGCCATTCCAAAGGAGGCATCCACGAGGATGAAGGCAAAGACGAGAATGATCCGGCCGCGTTCCCCGCGGAAGTAGGCCCAGATGCGGCTGACCGCGTGACGCAGGTCGCGCGGGCGCACACTCTCCCCGCCGCGCATCCCGGGTCCGAAGCCGGGACCGCGCCCCGGCATGCCGGGCACGGCGGCCAGGGACGGGACGCGCTGGCCGGCGGCCGTCTCAGGCCTCTGATGGTCTGACACCGACCGCCTCCTTTCCCAACTGGGCAATGCACATGTCGCGATAGACATCGCATTCCCTGACCAGCGTTTCATGCCTGCCCAGGCCCGCGGGTTTTCCATCGTCGAGCACCAGGATCTGGTCAGCCGCGGCTGCCGCCGAAATGCGCTGGGTGATGAGGATGCAGGTGTGGCCCGCCGAACGGCGTATCTCGGCGAGGATCTCCGCCTCGGTAATGGAGTCCACTGAGCTGGTGCAGTCGTCGAGGATGAGCACCTCGGGTCTTCTCACGAGTGCGCGGGCAAGCGCGATGCGCTGCTTCTGACCGCCGGAGAGGTTGACGCCGGACTGGCCGAGCACGCTCCGATAGCCCTCGGGAAAGCGGGAGATGAAACCATGCGCCCGGGCCATGCGCGCCGCTTCCTGCAGCTCGGCATCGGTGGCATCCTCCCTGCCCCAGCGGAGATTTTCCGCGATGGTGCCCGTGAACAGGACCGTCTTCTGCGGCACCAGCGCAATGCGCTGACGCAGCCGCCGAAGGTCGAGCTGCCGCACGTCGGTCCCGCCGAGAATGACCGCTCCCTCGGTAGGCTCGTAGAATCGGGGAACCAGGGCCACGAGGCTGCTCTTGCCCGAGCCCGTCGGGCCGATGACGGCGGTGACCTTGCCCGGCGCGCACTCGAGGTCCACGCCCTCCAGGACCAGCCGGCCATGGGAGGCGGGATAGGCGAAGTACACGCCGCTGAATCGAACCGAGGCGGCGGGGGGCACGCCGTGGCGGACGGACGCGGCCGCATCGTGCGCTTCGACCCCGCGTGGTGCGCCATCGACTGCGGGCGCTGAGGTGCCGTCCAGGACCTCGCTTGCCGGGGTCGCAAGAACCTCGCCAACCCTTTCCCATGACGCCTTGGCGCGAACGAATGAGGTGATGATGCTCGAGATCATGCCGAGGGCGAAAAGGATCTGCGTCATGTAGTTGATGAAGGCGATGATCTTCCCGACTTCCAGCGACTTGCCGGCAACGCGGAACCCGCCGATCCAGAGCACGGCCACGATCCCGAGGTTCATGAACAGCGTGATGGCGGGACCGAAGAACGCCATGACGCGAAGAGCGAAAGTGGAGGCGGCCGTGAGCTCCCTGTTGGCGCCGCCGAACCTGCCCACCTCCCGCTGTTCCTGGCCGAAGGCCTTCACCACGCGGATGCCGCCCAGGTATTCGCGGGTGACCGAGTTGACCCCGTCCAGCCCCTCCTGCATGCGGCGAAAGCGCGGGAACCCGGTGACGAGGTTCACCGCAATGAGCGCGGCGGATACGGGCACGGCAATGGCCAGGACAACCGAAAGACCCGGCTCCAGGAGGATTGCCATCACCAGGCCGCCCACTGCGAGTATGGGCGCCTTTGCAAAGATCCTCATGACCCCGTTCACGAAGGCCTGGACCTGGGTCACGTCATTGGTCTGGCGGGTGATCAGGGAGGCCGTGTCGAAGGAATCCAGCTCGGTGAAAGAATATGAGGTGATGCGCTGGAACAGGTCCGCGCGAAGCCGCGCTCCGAAGCGGTAGGAAACGATGCTGGAAATGATGTTGCGGCCGGTGGCGCCGGCCATTCCCACGGCCGCCACGGCGAGCATGGCGAGCCCGAAGCGGAGGACAATCCCGATGTCCCGCGCGGCGACACCGCTGTCCACGATGCGCGCCATGATGGTGGGCTGCAGCAGGTCGCAGACAGACTCAACCGTCAGGCAGGCGAGCGCGGCCAGGAAGGGCCAGAGATAGACACGGATGTAGGGTCCGGCGAGTCCTTTTCTTTGCGGTGTCATCTATAAAAGGATCCACGTCAATAATAATGCCGCTTCAAAGCAATGAAAGATAACATTCTGTTACGCGTCAGAGTCGACATGCACTTTCACCGCGGTCCCGGCCCTGCTACTCCCCCCGTGCCCGGCTTCGATACGTGTCCAGCAGGGCGCGCACCTGTTCCGGCTTCACCTTGCCGTGCACCTCTTCATCGATCATTACCACGGGGGCAAGACCGCACGTTCCCAGGCATCGCGAGTTTTCCAGTGAGAACATCCCGTCCTTGCTCGTCTCCCCGAAGTCCACGCCGAGCTCCTCCTTGAGGCGTTCGGCTATCTCGCTGGCTCCCTTCACGTAGCAGGCGGTCCCCAGGCAGACGTGCACCATGAATTTCCCCCGCGGCTTGAGACGGAAGTAATGATAGAAGGTCGCCACGCCGGTGACCTTGGCCTGGGGAATGCGCATGAGCTGGGCCACCGCATCTATCTGCTCCCGGCCGAGCCAGCCGAAGTGTCCCTGGACCTTGTGCAGCACGGAGATGAGCTGGCTGTGCGGCTCGGGTCCCTTCATGACGGCCGCGATGTATTCGAGGATCGGGGCAGGCAGGGCTTCGCGGCTGCCGGCCATTACTTCATCCCAGTTGTCAGTCTTGGTTTCCATCATATCCCCCGCGGCTTCCTGGCCGCATAGTGCGTGTGCAGAAGCTCGTGCGCCTTTTCCCCGCCGATCTCCCCGAGGAACTCGTCATAGAGGATCTTGATGGACGGGTTTTCGTGAGATCGTCGAAGCTGCTTCCCGCCGTCGATTTCGTACAGCGCGGATGCGCGCAGGCGCAGCAGCTCGGGATCCAGCACCTTCATGCCGGCCGGCGGATAGGGCTGGCCCCCGCCCCCGATGCAGCCGCCGGGACATGCCATCACCTCCACGACATCGAAGTGCTTCTCACCGCTCACGATCTTGTCCAGGAGCTCCCGCGCGTTGTGAAGCCCGTTGGCAACGCCGACATTCAGCACCCTCTTCCCGATGGCTACCTGGAGCTCCCGCAGTCCCTCGACCGCGCGCACCTCCGTAAACTCCAGCTTCTCCGCGGGCTTGCCCGTGAGGAGCTCGGAGGCGGTTCGCAGGGTTGCCTCCATGACACCGCCCGTGGTGCCGAAGATATCCCCGGCGCCGGTGGCGATCTTCAGCGGGGAGTCGAACTGCCCGTTGGGAAGATCGGCAAATTGAATCCCGTAGGAGGTGATCATCCAGATGGCCTCCCGGGTGGTCAGCACAGCATCCGTGTAGGGCGCCCCGTACGGTGTGAAGTGCTCGGGCCTCTGTGCTTCGAACTTCTTGGCCACGCAGGGCATGATGGAGACGACGAATATCTTCCGGGGATCCCGCCCCGTCTTCTCCGCGTAGTAGGTCTTCAGGAGAACCGATGCCATTCCCATGGGGGAGCGGCAGGTCGATGCATGGGGGATGAGCTGTGGATAGAACTTCTCCATGAAGCTGATCCACCCGGGGGAGCAGGAGGTGATCATGGGAAGCGGGCCCCCGTTTTCCAGCCGTTTCAGAAGCTCGTGGGATTCTTCCACGATGGTAAGGTCTGCCCCGAAGTCCGTGTCCACCACCGCGTCAAATCCGAGCAGCCGCAGGGCGGAGATCATCTTCCCCGTGACCGGCGTCCCCGGGGGCAGCCCGAATCCTTCGCCCATGGCGGCCCGTATCGAGGGGGCCGTCTGCACCACGACATGAATCGCCGGATCCGCGATGGCGGCCCAGACTTCATCGGTGTGCTTCTTTTCAAGGAATGCCGCCGTCGGGCACACGTTGATGCACTGGCCGCACTGGATGCAGACGGAATCATCCATGTCCGCCCCGTGCGCCGGGGTGACGACCGTCGTGAATCCCCGCCCGTGCTGGCTCAGATTGTGCACGCCCTGGACCTCCGCGCACACGCGGTAGCAGCGGCCGCACAGCACGCACTTCTCCGAGTCCCTGATCACGGAGCGCCCCGAAACCTCCCGGGGGAATCTCTTGCGCTCCCCCTCGAAAAGCCGCTCGCGCACGCCGAGGTCATAGGCGAGATTCTGCAGCTCGCAGTTGCCGTCCCTTTCGCAGAGCTGGCATTCCTTCGGGTGGTTGTCCAGGAGGAGCTCGACGATGTCGCGCCGGGCTTCCCTGATGTGCGGCGAATTGGTCTGCACGACCATGCCCTCCCACACCGCGGACGAGCAGGCCGCCATGTAGAACCCTATGTCCTTCACGTCGACCACGCACACGCGGCAGGATCCCATGAGAGAGAGATCGGGGTGGTAACAGAGGCGCGGAATCCTGATCCCGCACCCCTCCGCGGCCTGCAGGATGGTCGTTCCTTCCGGCACGCTGACCTGCTTCTCATCGATGGTAAGGGTGATTGTTTTTTCCATGGCATTAGTTCCTGTTCACCGCATCGAAGCGGCACACGGCGAAGCAGCGCCCGCACTTGATGCAGCGGGTCTGGTCGATGACATGCACCTTCTTTGCCGAGCCGGAAATGCAGGTGACCGGGCAGGCCCGTGCGCACGCCATGCACCCGACGCATTTCTCGGGGTTGATCTCGTAGAATATGAGGGCCGTGCACTTGCGGGCGGGACACCTCTTTTCCACTATATGCGCCTCGAATTCCGCGCGGTAGTGGGTGAGCGCGCTGAGCACGGGATTTGCCGCCGCGCGGCCAAGCCCGCAGAGGGAGGTCTTCTTCAGGAGTCCCCCCAGCCGCTCGAGCTTTCCAATGTCCGCCGGCACGCCCTTCCCGGTGGTGATCCGCTCGAGGATCTCCAGCATTCTCTTCGTGCCTTCACGGCAGGGGGTGCACTTGCCGCATGATTCGTCCTGGCTGAAGGCGAGGAAGAACCTGGAGATGTCCACCATGCAGTCATCCTCATCCATGACGATCATGCCGCCGGAGCCCATGATCGAGCCCATGCGCACAAGGCTGTCGAAATCCACGATCGTGTCGAACCACTTCTCCGGAATGCATCCTCCCGCCGGCCCCCCGGTCTGGATGGCCTTTGCCTTCCTGCCGCCGGGGACCCCGCCGCCGATATCGAAGACGATTTCCCGGAGGGTCGTGCCCATGGGGACCTCGACCAGGCCGGTGTGCTGGATCTTCCCCGCCAGGGCGAAGACTTTCGTCCCGCCGCTTTTTTCCGTCCCGATCTGGCTAAACCACTGCGCCCCGTACTTGATGACCACGGGAACGTTGGCAAAGGTTTCCACGTTGTTGATGACGGTGGGCTTGCCCCAGAGGCCGCTCTGGCTGGGATAGGGAGGGCGCACGCGCGGCTGGCCGCGTTCCCCCTCGATCGAATGGATGAGCGCCGTCTCCTCCCCGCAGACGAATGCTCCCGCGCCGAGACGGATCTCCAGGTCGAAAGCGAAATCCGACCCGAGCAGGTTCGCTCCCAGCAGCCCCTTCTGGCGCATGCTGGCAATCGAGTTCTCCAGCCGCCGTATTGCCATGGGGTATTCCGCGCGCACGTAGAGGAACCCTCGATGGGCGCCTATGGCGAACCCGCCGATGACCATCCCCTCCAGCACGGAGAACGGGTCTCCCTCGAGCATGCTCCTGTCCATGAACGCCCCGGGATCGCCTTCATCGGCATTACATATGATGTATTTCACCTCTCCCGGCGCGTTCCGTGCATCGAGCCATTTCTTCCCCGTCAGGTACCCGCCGCCCCCCCGGCCCCGCAGGTTCGAGCGCGTGATCTCCGCAATGACGGAAGCAGGATCACCGGTGTCGAGCACCTTGGCCAGGGACGCGAAGCCGTCGAGTGCGATGTATTCCTCGATGCTCTCGGGATCCACTACGCCGCTGTTCCGTAGGGCAATGCGCGTCTGCCTGCTGAAAAAGGCCACATCCCCATACAGGTCGAAGAATCGGCCTGCAATGCCGCGGTCGGACGCGATGAGGCGCTGCACGGGCTTCCCGCCGCCGATGTGGCCGGCGACGATCTCATCGACATCCTCCGCGGAGGCGACGCGGTACATAATCCGGTCCGGCCTCAGGAGGAGGTAGTCGAACTTCCCCCTTTCATCCTGGCCGCAGAGCCCGAAACAGTTCGCCTCTGTCACCTTCACCTGGTGCTCGGTGAATCCGCGCGCATCGAGGGATTTGCGCAGGAGATCGGGGATCGACCCCTCCCCGTGGCCGCGGCCGCAGCGGCCGCCGCTGCAGTGGAGGAACTCGAACCAGGGGACCACGGGGGACTTGCCCACGTTGTCCAGGATGTTTTCGAAGACGGGCTTTCCCCCAAGGATGTGAGAGGTGAAAATCCTGTGCACCATCGCGGTGTTCACTTTTTCGTACTTGACCGGCATCTGGCCCGGGATGAGCACACCGACAATTGGCTCGCGGCTGCAGCGACCGGTGCAGCCGGTATGCCTCAGCTTGATGTCGCTCCTGCCCGCGGCCGCTATATGCTTCTGGAACTCCGCGAAGACTTCCAGCGCGCCTGCCGCGTTCTCGCACGTGGCGGAACCGACCTGGATTCGCACACCGACCGAATCCTCCCCCGCACGGACTGACCGCCCGGCTTCTTCCGCGAGCTGCAGGTAGTTCTTCATGACGAGGGGTTCCATCAGGGCCTCCTTGGGACACAGCGACATTGCGCACGGGCGGCGGAAGCTCGCCGCGCCTTCAGCCGACTATTTGACGATCTCATCCCCGTTCGCGAACGTCGCGAACCTGCCTCTCGACCGGGGATGCACGGGATCGTTTCTCTGCCAGGGCCAGCCGCCGAACTGGTCTTTTCGGTAGTCGCGGAATGCATCAGCTATTTCCTCCCGCGTGTTCATGACGAACGGGCCATACTGGGCGACAGGTTCCTTGATCGGTTGTCCCTGGAGCAGGAGCAGATGGCATTCGTCGGCACCGCTTTCAATCGCAACGTCCCTTTCGGGGCGCAGCTTCACCGAATGACTGGCCGCTATGCTCGTGCCGTCAATGCTCACCTGGGTGCCCCGGTAAAAGAAGAGCATCCTGTTCACGCCCGGGGACGCTGCAGGCATTTTCCAAGACGCGTGAGGCGTCATCCGGATGATCCATATGGCCAGCTCGTTGTCTGGGTTCGCGGCCCACGAATCCGGTGCGGGGGGAATGGCCGTGACGTCGCCAATCCTGCCGGCGATGATGGTGGCCTCCACCGAGGTCCCCGAATCATCCCGCTGAAGGAATCGGGGCACGTCCTCAGACCAGAGCATGGCATAATACGGCTTGGCAAACTTTCTTGCCGCGGGCAGGTTGAGCCAGATCTGGAACAGCTCCAGCGGATTGCCCCCCTCGGTATTCAGGAGGGGAAACATCTCGGCATGCTGGATGCCTGCCCCGGCCGTCAACCACTGCACGTCACCGTTGCCGTAGCGGCCCGCGGCCCCCTGCGAATCAGAGTGATCGATGAATCCCTTCAGGACGGCAGTAACCGTTTCAAACCCGCGGTGGGGATGAGAGGGGAACCCGGGCACCGCCTCCCCGTGGTACATCCGCCACTCTTCCCGCGGATCGAAGTCCTGCCCAATGTCCCTGCCTGAGAGAGGCGCGGCGGGGCCGAGCTCCGCATTTCCTGCCGGATAGTTGTCCAGGTGATGAACGCAATAGAGGAAGGGGTCCTCTGTCTCCCAGGGGAATCCGAGCGCGCGTATACCGATGACCGTCTGGCTGCCCATGCTGCACCCCCAATTATCACTCCCGCTTTTCTTGACAGAGGCTTGCCCCTAATATAGCACGGGAGCGGGACCAGGGCAAAAGATGAGGCCATGCCTGGGAGAGGCTGCCGGTCCACGCTCAGGGTACGTTCACCGTGTGCTGCTTTTGCGCTACAATGGCTCATGGCAAAAAAGGAAGCTCCTCTATCGCCTCCCTACATATCCCTGGCTGAGGAAAGAGGCGGGCTCAAGATATGGATCGTGGACGGCAGCTATGTCCGCGGCCATATCGATGAAGAGTTCACGAACTTCGGTCAGCATTTCCGTTTTCCCTACATTCCCCTCGACGAGCTCTGGCTGGATCAGGAAGCCGAGCATGACGAGCGGCAGTTTTTCATAGACCACCTGCTCGTCGAGCGCAGGCTGATGAAGGCGGGTCGCCCTTACGCGGAAGCTATCGTCGATGCTGACAGGCAGGAACGAAGGGAAAGGCGGCTTGCCGGAGACGTGAGGAAAAGCACGAAGGGCGGAAGTGTTCTTCCCGCGGGGCAAACCATGCACGAGAGCCTGTGGAAGAAGCTGGAGGACTGGGTCAGCGTCTGGATCGTGAACGGCCGGCAAGTGCGGAGCACCTTTGACATCGACTTCACGGAGGGCGGGCACGACAAGGTATACGAGTTCGTGCCCGCCGGAGAAGTGTGGATTGACGATGCCATCATCGAGGCAGAGCGGGGCTACATCCTGCTGCACGAGCTGCACGAGAGAAACCGCATGTCCTCCGGATGGCCCTACAGCAAGGCCCACGCGGAGTCCAGCCGGATGGAGTACCACTGCCGCCAGCATCCGGATGAGCTGCACGATGCCCTGGCCGCCGAAGGCTGGGCGTGAATGACCGCGCGCCGGGGCGCCGCGTGGCTAGCGTCTTGTCTGCGCCCTCCAGGATGCTGACAACGGACTGGCACGGCACGCAGTCGGAGAGGCCGCTGAGGCATTGTGACAGTTACCAAGGAGCGCCCCCCGCCCAATTGCGGAAGATATTGTCGAGGAAGTCCATATATGCTATACATGTATAAACGGAGCACATGATGTTGGCATTACGACTACCAGACGACATAGAAAAGCGGCTCGAAAATCTTGCGAAGCGTACGGGACGTTCCAAGTCCTACTACGCCCGCGAAGCGATAGTCGAGCACCTTGAAGACCTTGAAGACATCTACCTGGCGGAGAAAGAACTTCTGAAGATCCGTCGCGGGGCGCCAACCCACGCCCTGGAAGATGTCATGAAAGAATATGGGCTGGAAGGTTAGGCTGAGCGATCGTGCGCGAAAGGATCTGAAGAAACTCGATCGGCAGGTCGCCACTCGTGTATTGAGGTTCTTTCACGAAAGAATAGAAGGAGGGACCGATCCGCGTAGCATCGGCGCCCCACTCATAGGCTCGGAACTCGGCGAGTTCTGGAAGTATCGCATTGGGGACTGGCGGGCGGTCTGCTCGATCCAGGATGAAGTAGTGATAGTTTTTGTGCTTGCGGTCCAGCATCGCAGCCAAGTCTATAGATAGGGGCTCGCAGGACCGTCGGGCGGCATTTCAGCTCTTGAGCGCCACCGCCTCGATGTATCCCTGGGCGCCGCCTGAATAGAAGGTCTTCGGATCGGGGAGCGCCAGGCGTGCGTTGGCGCGCAGCTTTTCCACGAGGTCAGGATTCGCCGTGAAGGCCCGGCCGAACGCCACCAGGTCCGCCACGCCGGATTGCAGCGCCTCCTCCGCGGTGTCGCGGGTGTGGCTCCCGCTGCTCATCAGGGTGCCCGGGAAATGCTCCCGCATGAGCCGGGCCGGGCTCAGATCGGCAATCGGCTCTTCCAATACGTGAAGGTAGCCGACGCCTCCCTGGTTCAATGCCGCGGCCAGGGCGGCGAATGTCTCCAGGGGATTGTCGTCCCGGATTCCCTTGTGGCTGCCCCCGGGGGACACGGTGAAGCCGATGCGGGTCTTCTCCCAGGAGCCGGCGACCTCTTCAACGACTTCCAGCGCAAAGCGCAGCCGATTTTCCAGGCTGCCCCCATAGCGGTCGGTCCTCTGGTTGGTGCCTGACTGCAGGAACTGGTCGATGAGAAACCCGTTCGACCCATGGATCTCCACGCCGTCGAAGCCCGCCTCCCGGGCGTACGAGGCTGCCCGGCCGAACTCATCGACAATCGTTGCAACCTCCGCTGGGGAGGGCATCCACGGTGTCTCGTAGGGCTTGAGACCTTTCGGTGTGCGGATGAACCCGACCGGCCGCAGGGCGGAAGGCGCCACCGGCGGCATTCCATGAAAGTCCGAATGCGAAAGGCGCCCGACATGAGAGAGCTGGACGAACATGCGGCCGCCCTCGCGGTGCACGGCATCCGTGACGACGCGCCAGGCCAGCACCTGCGTCGGGGTGTGGAGCCCGGGGGTGTCCTGGTATCCCTGGCCGCGCGCGGAGACCTGCGTGGCCTCGCTCACGATCAGCCCCGCGCTGGCCCGCGCCGCGTAGTGGACTGCCGCCATGTCCCGCGGGATGGTTTGCGCGGCGCGATTTCGCGTCATGGGAGCCATGACGATCCGGTTGGGCAACGCAAGGTCGCCCAGCAGCCAGGGCTCGAATAGCTTCATGCCCCGGCCATCTTCGTGCCCGTCCCTGCTACCCCTGTCCCCGCCGCCTTCCCGTCATTTCCCTCCGTGGCCTTGCGCACCGCGGGGGCAACCACGGTCCCGTACAGCTCGATGCAGTGCATCATCCGGTCGTGGGGCATGGTTCCCACGCTGAACTGGATGAGAAAGCGATCGCAGGTGAACACGTCATGCTCGAAGAGCATCTTGTCGATGACTTCCTGCGGGCTTCCCACCAGCAGGTGGCCCCGGGGTCCGCGGTCCGCCTCGAACTGGGCGCGGCTCATTGGCGGCCACCCCCGCTCCCGTCCGATCTTCGACATGAGCGCCGTCATGTAGGGAAAGTGCTCCTCAGCGGCGCGCTGGGAGGTGTCGGCGATATACCCGTGGGAGTTGATGCTGACCCTGATCCTGGACGGATCGTGCCCGGCCTGCTTTGCCACGTCCCGATAGAGCTTCACGAATGGCGCGAAGCGCTCCGGCTGCCCCCCAATGATGGCAAGCGCCATGGGCAGTCCGAGCTGGGCCGTGCGGGCGGCGGAATCCGGGCTGCCGCCAACGGCCACCCACACCGGAAGCGGCTGCTGCTGCGCCCTGGGGTAGACGCCCAGGTCTTCTATGGGCGGGCGGAACTTGCCCGACCACGTCACCCGCTCGTTCTCCCGAACGGCAAGGAGCAGGCCGAGCTTTTCCTGGAAGAGCTCGTCGTAGTCGTCCAGGTCGTACCCGAAGAGGGGAAACGATTCGATGAACGATCCCCTGCCCGCCATGATCTCCGCCCGACCGCCGGACAGGAGGTCCAGGGTGGCGAAGTCCTGGTATACGCGCACAGGGTCATCGGAGCTGAGGACCGAGACCGCGCTGGTCAGGCGGATGCGCTTCGTGCGGGAAGCGCCCGCGGCCAGCGCCACCGCCGGTGCCGAGCTGATGAAGTCCGGCCGGTGGTGCTCTCCCAGGCCGTACACGTCCAGCCCGAGCTGGTCGGCAAGCTCGATCTCCTCCACGATCTCGCGCATACGCGCCGTCGGGCTGATCTTCCTGCCGGTCTGGACGTCGGACGTCAGGTCCGCGAATGAGTAAATGCCGATTTCCATGAGGTGCTTAATATACGTTCGATCCGGTGCGGGAGGCGAATGAGGGTCGCGGCCCTTTCGACGGCGAGAAATATCAATCTATCTATGCCGCGAGCTATGCCGCGAGCGCCCGCAGATGACCCAGCGCGGCGTACTGGAGAATGGGCTCATCTCTTGTCAGCAGCACGGCTCCCAGTTCCCTGGCCGTTGCCACGATGAGTCGATCAGCCGGGTCCCCGTGGAAGACGCCGGGCAGCCGGGAGCTGCGGACGCAAATAGACGGTGTCAGAGGCATCAACGACAGTCCGGGCAGGCCGAAGGCGTGCTCCACCCACTCCTCGCAAGGGATGTCGAATCGGAGCCTTCCCCTCGCCTCCAGCATTCCGACCTCCCAGGCGGAAATTGCGCTGACCCTCAGGAACGACTCCTCTCCGGCCCGCTCCATGAGCTGCACGGCCTCAGGGCTGACGCCCGCGCGACCTTCCATCAGCCACACCCAGACGTGGGTGTCCAGCAGAACGGGTCTATCCACTCTCCGCCCCCCATGCTTCGCCAATCGGGCTCACGATGTCGCCTTCCTCCACCACGTGCCCCGAGAAATAGCCGTACAGGTTCCGCGGCTTCTCCTCCTCAAGCGGGACGAGCCGAGCCACGGGTTTGCCGCGTTTCGTGATGATGATGACCTGGTGGGTCCGACTCACCTGGTCTATCAACGCGAGACAGCGTGCTTTGAACTGGCCTGCCGGAATCGTCTTCCCTTCACCTTTTATGACCATGGACATATGACCATAGTATCATGTTGGCGATTTGCTGTCAATCATTCGGAATTGCGAGGGGCGCCGGTCGGCGAGGCCTTTGGTCAGTATATTCCCGTGGAGGGAGGATGAAGGAGATGAAAATGAACCCGGTCGTACATTTCGAAATGCCCGCGAGAGACAAGGGCCGCATGTCGAAGTTCTATGCGACGGTGTTCGGCTGGCAGACGCAGCAAATGGGTCCCGAAATGGG
>JBEKVA010000029.1:0-18922 GCA_049514475.1 Spirochaetia bacterium | reverse complement strand
ATCGGCCGACATGAAGGGCGGCATGGCTGCCGCCTTCTGGGCGCTGAAGATCCTCTCCGAAACGGGCTTCGCCCCTGCCGGAGATGTCATTTTCGAGAGCATCGTCGACGAGGAGTTCGCCGGGGGAAACGGGACGCTGGCTGCCCGGCTTGCCGGCTACAATGCCGACCTCGCCGTGCTCACCGAGCCCACCCGCATGCAGGTATGCCCCGCGTGCCTGGGGGCTTTCCTCGGGGACATCAGCATCCGCGGCACGGCGGGCATGCCCTACATGGGCGAGGCTATTGCCAACCCGGTGTACGCCGCCGCGCGCGTCATCTCCCTGTTCCGCCAGTGGGAACAGGAGTGGCGGAAGGAGAACGATCACCCGCTGTTCCGGGAGAAGGGCAAGGAGTTGAACGTCGTGCTCTCCAGCATCGGCTCAACGGTACCCGGGGAGTTCACCCAGATGGGCATCCCCCTGGTCGCCACTGTCTCCTGGATCATCTGGTGCTACCCGGGGCTGAGCGAGCCGGATTTCTACAAACGTTTCCGTGCATTCTGGAAGCCGATCTTCGCGAACGATCCCGAGCTTGCCCCTTTCACCGTCGAGCTCACCCCCACGTACCACTACGTGCGTCCTTGGGAGACCCCGGGCACTCATGCCGGCGTGCGCGCCGCGGTGGATGCCTTCCAGTCGGTGACCGGCAGCGCGCCGGTTGTCGGCGGGGCGCCGTTCTCCTGCGACCTCGGGGTGTACGGAGACCCCGGCGGCATGCCCTGCTTTATCCTGGGGCCGCGCGGGGACAACCTGCACGCCCCCGATGAGTGGGTCCTCCTCGAGGACATCTACACCCTGGCCGCGATATTCGCGGAGCTCACGACGAAGTGGTCCTCCTGACATGAACGAAAAACCGGTCCCCTGGGGCGTGTACCCTGTGATGCTCGTCACCACCCTGTTCTGGGCCCTGGGCCATCCCCTGGGAAGGCTCATCCTGCGCTCGGTGCACGCCATGCAGCTTGGATCGATCAATCTCGTCGTCGGCTTCCTCGTGCTTTTTGTGTACCTGGCGGCCAGCGGCAAGCTTCCCGCGGTCTTCCGCCTCCCCGCGCGGGACCTGCTCTCATCTCTGGCCCTGGGGGTCGTCGGCTTTGCCCTGTATCAGACACTGACATTCAGCGCCCTCACCCGGATACCGGCCTCAATAAACGCCGTACTGGTGGCGACCAACATCATCCTGATCACCCCGCTGGCAGCTCTCATCCTGAAGGAAAAAATCCCGTGGGGCAGAATCCTCGCCATCTTCACGGCATTCGCCGGCGTTGTGCTGGTCACCTTCAACCAGGGGTTCGCCATGGGTTCCGGCATCGACCTCGTGGGATGCCTGTTCTCACTTTGTGCCGCCCTTTCCTTTGCCCTCTACACGGTGCTGGGCAAATCCGTTGTCTCGCGTGGCGACCCGCTGATCGTGACCGCCCTTGCCATCTTTGCCGGCGCCGTGCTTCTCAGCGCCTTCACCGGCTTCACCGTGGGCTTTGGCGGCCTGGCAGAAGCCGACGGCCTCACCTGGGTCTGGATGATCCTGCTGGGCCTGACCATGATCGGCTTCTCCTATCCCGCGTGGTTCGCCTGCCTGAAGATGCTTCCCGCAACCCGGGTCTCCATATTCATCTACGTGACTCCCGTGTTCGCCGTGATTCTCTCCTTCCTGATCCTGGACGAACGTTTCTCCTGGCTTTTCTACCTGGGCGGCGCGCTGGTGCTCGGCAGCGTGGTGCTCTCCACGGTGGCATCGCAGCGCAGAGCGTGATACCTTAGAGAAAAATCGCCCTCGCGCATTCCGGGAGACAGTATGAACAGCATTCTCACAGGCATTCGCCGCCACCCCGTCCGCACCATCCTCATCTCTGTCGCCGCTCTCGTTGTCATCGCCGCCGCCGTGGGCGCCTCGGTGTATTTCAGCCGCAAGGACAGCGTACGCGTCTCCGTGGCGGCCCCTGAGCCCCGCGCCCTGGCGGAGAACTCCGTCATCCCGCCCCTGACCATCACCTTCAGCGCTTCGGCGGCACGGATCGAGCTCGAGGGCAAGGAGATCACGCAGGGTGTCTCCCTTGCCCCCGCAATGAAGGGAAAATGGGTCTGGAGCGACGACAGGACGCTGGTCTTCTTCCCTCACACCGACTGGCTTCCGGGAACCGGCTACACGGTGAGCTTCGAGAGATCGCTTTTTTCTCCCAAGGTAAAGATCGTCGACACCTCCGTGTCGTTTCGCGCCGCCGAGTTCAGCGCGCGCATAAAGGACGTCGAGCTGTACATCGATCCTTCGCATCCCGAGGTCAAGCGCGTCACGGCAACCGTCAGCTTCACGCACCCCGTCAGGGTGGAGGAGTTCGCGAAGGCCGTCAGGTTCAAGTTCCCTTTCACCGTTTCCTACGACAAGTATTTCGCCGTCGCCTACATCGTCTCGGAGAACATCCCCGTGCCCGAGAAGACCTACCAGGAGGAGATCAGGATTCTGGGTCACTTCTCCTCGTCAAAGGGGGGCGTCCCCTTCTCCGCGAACATGAAACAGGCAGTGAGCATCCCTGGCAAGTACGACTACGCGGTGTTGAAGGGAATCGAGCCGTCGCTGGTGCGCACCGAGTCCTACGAGTACCAGAAGATCCTCGTCGTGGACGCCAACCTCGGAATGAAGCCGGACGATGTGGCCCGCTCCCTCGATGTCTTCCTCCTGCCTCGTGACCGGCCCGAGTCGCCCGGCGTCGAGGCGGAGGAGAACCATGAATGGGGCCTGGAGGAGATCGACGATACCCTGCTGGGCCTTTCGCAGCGCGTCGAGCTCACGGCGCTTCCCATCGAAGGAGACTACGGAGAACAGGTGAGCTTCTCCTATAAAGCGCCGTCGGGACGGTTCCTCTCCGTGCGTATGAAGGACCAGGTGGAGGCATTCGGCGGGTACGTCATCAAGCAGGGCACGAAGTTGGTGCTGCAGGTTCCGGAGATCCCCAAGGAAGTGAGGATCATGCACGAGGGATCGCTCCTGGCGATGTCGGGTGAAAAAAAGATCGCCCTGTACTCCAACGACCTGGACTACGTGCGCTTCGAGATCGGCCGGATCATCCCCGACCAGGTGAACAACCTCATCACCCAGACACAGGGGGACATGAAGGACATTTCCTTCGAGGACACCGAGGGCTTCGGCCTTGAGAACATCTCCTCGATCTACCACGAGGACCGCAGGCTGAAGAAGGGGGAGCCCGGGCAAATCCAGTATTTCTCCTTCGACTTCGACGGCTACCTCGGCAGGGAACACGATGAGCGGCTGCGCTACGGACTGTTCTATTTCAAGGTGTCCGAGTACGACCCGGCTGAGGAGAAGACCACCGGGGTGTCCACCGCGCGGCTCATCCTGGTGACCGACCTGGGCATACTGGTCAAGAAATGCGCCGCCACGGGCTACGACGTGTTCGTCCAGTCCATCCATTCCGGGGCGCCGATGGCCGGCACAACCGTTGAAGTTATCGGGAAAAACGGGCTGCCGGTGGTATCGGGAACCACCGCCTCCGACGGCCACCTGTTCATCCCCAGCCTCCAGGGGTACACCCGGGAGAAGGCCCCCGAGGCATTCGTCGTCACGCGTCAGAACGACATGTCGTTCCTGCCGGTGGAAGGCACCGGCAGGTTCCTCGACTTCAGCCGTTTCGACATAGGCGGCGTGGAGGGCACTGCCGATCCCGGGTTCATCGATGCGTACCTTTTCTCCGATCGCGGTATCTATCGTCCGGGCGAGCTCATGAGCTTTGCCGCCATCGTGAAGGCCGGCGACTGGAAACGGAAGCTCGGCGGCCTGCCCCTGGAGCTCAGCGTGCTGGACCCCCGCGGTCTTGAAATCCAGAAACAGAAGATCTCCCTCTCATCCTCCGGCTTCGAGCAGTATTCGTTCAAGACCGAGGACACCGCGCAGACGGGAAAATACGAGCTTGCCCTGTACATCGCGCGCGACAAGGAGGAGCGCAAGCTCCTGGGCTCCACATCGGTGAAGGTGGAAGAGTTCCAGCCCGACAGGCTGTCCATCCGCTCGCGATTTTCCGCTGACGTCGAAAAGGCCTGGGTCTCCCCGCGGGACCTGAAGGCCACCGTCACCCTCATGAACCTCTTCGGGACCCCGGCGGCAGACAATACGGTGCAGGCATCGATCAGCCTCTCCCCCACTTCGCTGTACTTCTCGAAGTTCCCCGACTACTACTTCTATGACCCCCTGGGCGAGGGCAAGACATTCGAGGACGCGCTGGCGGAGAAAAAGACGGATGCCGCCGGCACGGCGGAGTTCACCATGGACCTCGAGCGCTTCGACAATGCCACCTTCCGGCTGCAGTTCGCCGCCGACGGGCTGGAGAAGCAGGGCGGCAGGGCGGTGCACGCGGAAAGCTCCATCATCGTCTCACCGCTTTCCTCCGTTGTGGGTTACAAGCCCGACGGCAGGCTTGACTACATCAACCGCAACGCCGAGCGCACGGTGCGCTTCGTCTCCCTCGGCCCCGACCAGGAGCCCGTGCCGATCTCCGCCCTGAAGCTGAACATCACCGAGGTGCGGTGGGTCTCTGTATTGGAGAAAGGGGATGACAACCTCTACCATTACAGGTCGGTTGAAAAGAGGGTGTCCGTCAAGGACATGCCGTTCGCCATTTCCCGCGACGGGGCGGCGCTGAAGCTGCCCTCGGACTCCCCGGGGGATTACGAGCTCACTCTCTTCGACCGCGACGGCAAGAAGCTTTCCTCCTTCCGCTTCTCCATCATCGGCGGGGGGAACCTTGCCCGCTCGCTTGACCGCAATGCCGAGCTGCAGGTCCGCCTGGACAGGGAGGACTATTCGGCGGGTGACACGGTGACGGTGAGCGTAAAGGCGCCCTACACGGGAAGCGGGCTCATCACCATCGAGCGGGACAAGGTGTACGCCTACACGTGGTTTTCCGCCTCATCGACGGCCACCGTTCAGACAATCACGGTCCCTTCCTCCGTGGAGGGTAGCGCCTACGTCAACGTGTCCTTCATACGGGCACCTGATTCCCGGGAGATCTATACCAGCCCCCTCAGCTACGGGGTGGTGCCCATTTCCATCAACCGCGATGCGCGCACCAACAGGATCACGCTGAAGGCGCCCGAGGAGATCCTGGGCGGCACGCCTCTTTCCATCACCTACAGCAGCGAAAAACCGGCAAAGATAGTGGTGTTCGCGGTGGATGAGGGCATCCTGCAGGTTGCCCGGTACGGCACCCCCGATCCCCTTGAGCATTTCTTCGCCAAGCGCGCCCTGGAGGTGAGCACCTCCCAGATCCTCGACCTCATCCTCCCCGAGTTCTCCATGATCCAGCAGCTCGCCGCAACGGGCGGTGACGAGGGAGAGGCGGCGCTGCAGAGGGGCCTCAACCCCTTCAAGCGGAAGCACAAGGCCCCGGTGGCTTTCTGGTCGGGAATCATGCAAAGCGATGCCACGCCCAGGACCGTCCGCTACGATGTGCCCGACTACTTCAACGGTTCCCTTCGGATCATGGCCGTTGCCGTCTCCGACACCGCCATCGGGGTGCAGGAAAGGCAGACCCTGGTGAAGAACCATTTCGTGATCAGCCCCAACGTGCCCCCCGTGGTCACCCCGGGCGACGAGGTGGAAATCGGGGTCGCCGTCATGAACGATCTGAAGACAAAAGAAAAAGAGACGAGCGTCCGCATCGAGATGGCCGCCTCCCAGGAGCTGGAAGCCATGACGGCGGGCTCTGTCACTGAGAAGATCGCACCGCAGCAGGAGAAGACGGTCTTCTTCAGGGTCAGGGTGAAGAACACCCTCGGCGCCGGCGTCCTGCGTTTCACCGCCTCGGGGGGAGGTCTCTCATCCGCGCTGACGGAGAGCATCAGTATCAGACCGGCCACTCCGTTCAGGACGCAGTTGGATTCCGGCAGGACGCGCACCAGGGAAACCGAGGTCCCCCTGGCCCGAAAGATGCACGCGGACTTCCGCACCCTGGAGGTGACCGCATCGTACCTTCCCTCGGGTCTGTCCTGGGGCCTGAAGAGGTACCTCGACTCCTACCCCTACGGGTGCACCGAGCAGATCGTGAGCCGGGCATTCGCCGTGCTCGCCCTGAAACGCCTCCCCGAGTTCGCCGTCACGGAGACGGAGGCGATGGAAGCCTTCACCCGCGCCCAGAAGGTCCTGCGCGCCCGGCAGAACCAGGACGGGTCCTTCGGGCTGTGGGCGGCAAACGACCAGGGCTCCAGCTTCATCACCGCCTACGCCATGCACTACCTCACGGAGGCGCGACAGTCCGGCTACCCGGTCGACAAATCACTGTTCGACGGAGGAATGGAAGCCCTGAAGACGCTGGCAGGTGCCGACCCGAAATACGAGCACACCCCCCCGCGGGCAGCCGCCTATGCCATCTACGTTCTGACACGGAACGGGGTGGTTACCACCTCCTACATCAACACCCTGCGGGCGCCGGGCATCCTCACGGGGAACTGGAAGGAGGGTCCCGTTGCCATCTATCTCTCCGGCGCATACGCGCTGATGAAGCAGGCACCCGAGGCGCGCTCGCTCCTCACCGGCGCCTTCACCGCGAGCTGGAACCCCGGCATGGGGGATGATTACTACTCCGATCTCTCCCAGGGCTCGCTGTGCCTGTTCATGGCGGCAGCCCACATGCCGGAGATCGCGGGATCTCTCGCCGACAAGGCCATCGAGCGGATTGCCGATGACCTCACGCAGGGGAGGTTCAACACGATCTCCTCCTCCTACGCCACGCTGGCACTCACGGGGTACGCCGCCTCCTCGGCGCTCACGGCCCAGCAGAGGCTGCGCGTCACGCGGAAGGTGAAGGAGGGCACCTGGGAAGAGCTGGCGCTCGACGGCACGGCGCTCCTGAAGGCCGAAGTGCCTTACGGCTCCCTCGCGGTGAGGCTTTCCAACCCCACGGGCAACACCGTCTACTACCAGGTGCTGCAGTCAGGCTTCGACCTGGAGCCGCCCAGGGAGACGACCCGCGCAGGGCTGGAGGCGTTCCGTGAGTACACGGATGCGGCGGGCAAACCGCTTTCGAGCCTGGCTGTCGGGGCCGAGGTGAAGGTGCACCTGAAGATCAGGACGGTGGACGGGAAAAAGCCGGTCGTCGGGAACGTCGCCATCGTGGACATGCTGCCTTCGGGCTTCGAGATCGTTTACGACCGCGCCGCCGACACGCCCCTCGGGGAGGGGTCGCTGCAGGTGGACTACGTTGAGCCGCGCGAGGATCGCGTGCTGATATTCTGCACGGCGGAGAGTGCGCTCAAGGACTTCGTCTACACCATCCGCTCGATCAACAAGGGGAATTTCGCGGTCCCGCCGGTCCTTGCCGGCTCGATGTACGACAGCACCCTCTGGTCCCAGCATCCGTCGGAGGGGTCCATCACGGTGGGAGACTGATGAGGCAGCCTTTTCCCGATATTCGGGCACGGCGGGGGCTCATCGTCGCCTGCGCCGCGCTCTCCCTGGCCTTCGCAATCGGCCTGGTGTTCCTTCTCCGTCATGCCGAGCGGGCGCTCGTGGAGATGCCCTTCTCGACGGCAGTGTACGACAGGAACGGGACACTCATGCGGCTGACCCTCTCGGAGGACGAGAAATACCGCATGAAGGCCGACCTGCGCGACATGCCCCCGGCCTTCGTCGAGGCGCTCCTGCTGAAGGAGGACCGTCTCTTCTACTTTCACCGCGGGGTCAACCCCGCGGCCCTGGTGCGCGCATTCTGGCACAGCCTTGTCAGCCGGGACTATCGGGCCGGCGGATCCACCATCACCATGCAGACGGCGCGCCTTCTCTACGGGCTTGATACCGGCACGCTGGGCGGCAAGCTGCGCCAGATTGCCCACGCGCTCCTTCTCGAGCTGGTCTATCCGAAGCGTCTCATCCTTGAGGCGTACGCAAGCCGTGTTCCCTGCGGCAGGAACGTCGAGGGGTTCCCCGCGGCCAGCCTCCTGTTCTTCCACAAGCCCCTGTCATCCCTTTCCCTCTCCGAGATGCTCCTCCTGTGCAGCGTTCCCCAGAAGCCGAATGAGAGGAACCCCGGCTCCTATCGTCAGGGGGTGCTTGAAGCGCGCGACCTTCTCTACCGGATGTGGCTGCACCGCCACCCGGGGGACTCCGAGCTTTCCCTGCAGTTCGACATGCCGGAGGAGTTCCCCCTCTCGGTTCCCTTCGAGGCCCCGCACGCCGTCTCTTCCCTGCTGCAGCGGCACGCCGGGGAAACGCGGATCTCTTCCACCATCGACCTTCGGCTGCAGAAGACCCTGCAGCGCATGCTCGCGCAATTCCAGGAAAGGCGCGCGCCCACCGGCATAAGGAACGCCAGCGCCCTGCTGGTGAGGGCTGGCACGATGGAAGTCCTGGCCGAGGTGGGATCCGCCGATTTCTTCAACGCCTCCATCGAGGGCCAGGTGAATGGCACGGAAGCGAAGCGCTCGCCGGGCTCGGCGCTGAAACCGTTCCTCTATGCACTTGCCATGGATCAGGGCCTGCTTCATCCCATGACGGTGCTGAAGGACGCCCCTCTCCATTTCTCCGGGTACAACCCCGACAACTTCGACAACGATTTCGAAGGGCCCATCAGGGCGAAGGACGCGCTCATAAAGAGCCGCAACGTGCCTGCCGTGTTCCTGTCACGGAAGGTGAAGGACCCGGACATGTACGATTTTCTCGCCAAGGCCGGCATCACCGGCCTGCGGCCGAAAGACGACTACGGGGCCACGCTGATCCTGGGCACCGTGGAGCTCACGATGAAAGAGCTGGCGGCGCTGTACGGGATGCTCGCCAACGGGGGCATCATGCAGCCGCTGCGTGAGACTGTCGATGCAGGAGGAGCCGCCCCGGCGCGCCACAGGACGCTCCTCAGCCCGCAGGCCGCCTGGCTGACGCTGAAGATTCTGCAGGAGAAGCCGCGGCCCGACGAGCTGGGCGCCGGGCCACTGTACGCACACCCAAGACCGTGCGCCTGGAAAACAGGGACCTCCATCGGGTTCCGCGACGCCTGGTCCATCGGCATCTTCGACTCGTTCATCCTCTGCGTCTGGGTGGGCAACTTCGACGGCTCGGGGAACCCCGCCTTCGTCGGCCTTCGCAGCGCGGCGCCTCTCATGTTCGAGATCATCGATGCGCTGCGCGCCAGCGGCCTTGAAAAGGACTACGCCGGCGATCCGCCGCCCGTGGAGCCGCCGGGCATCATCCGGACGAAGGTCTGCTCGGTGTCAGGGAAGATCCCGAATCCCGACTGCCCGTCGCTGGTCGACACGTGGTTCATACCGGGCACCTCCCCCATCGATGTCTGCGACATACACCAGAAGATCTACATCGATACGCGGACCGGTCTTCGAAGGAACCGGCCCCTCGAGGGTGTCACCCGCACCGAGCTGTACGAGATCTGGCCGTCGGATCTGCTGGCGCTCTTCGAAAAGGCGGGCCTTCCCCGCCGGCAACCGCCGGCGTTCGCCCGGGAGGAGAGCATGAACGCGCAGGCGGAGTCGGGCAGGCCGCCGGAGATCGCCTCTCCTCTTCCCCTGGGAGAATACGCGGTGCGCGTCGGGGACCCGTCGTACGGGGAGATCCCGTTCATCGCCGTGGTGCCTTCCGACACCGCCCGGGTCTACTGGTTCCTCAACGAGTCCTACGTGGGACAGAGCCCCGGCAGGAAAGCCTTCTTCTGGATGGCGCAGCCGGGCACCTGGGTGCTGCGTGCCACCGACGAGCATGGCCGCTCGAGCTCCTCCCGCTTCACCGTTGTCCTGCGGCAGTAATGGCGCGGGCCTGTTTCTGGACGCGCGGCAGGCGCGCCGCTATCATGCAGGAATGCGCATCATCACCGACTTGTGCGGGACCCTCGAAAACGGTCTCTGGGGCTACCACGAGCTGCCGGGGCTGGAGAAGGCCCTCCCCCGCTTTCACCTGGAAACCGCGGCGACACTGGAGAAGGAATCATTCTTCTCCTCGAAGTTCACGGCAACCTCGCTGAGTGGCGTCTATCTCGAATCCCAGGCGCACGTCATCAAGGGAGGAAAGACACTCGACCAGTACCCCGTGGAACGCTTCATCGTGCCCGCGAAAATACTGAAGCTTCCCGCGCAGGGCCCCAAGGCCCTGATCGACGGCGCGCTCATGGCGGCGCACGCGCCGCAGATCGAGAAGGGGGATGCCCTCCTGGTGGCGACCGGCTGGGGCGCAATGTGGAACACGCCCGGCTATGTCCTGCGGTGCCCGAACATGAAGCGCAGCGCGCTGGAGTGGGTGCTCGACCACGAGATCAGCCTGTTCGGGGTCGACATCCCCTGCATCGAGGCTTCGTGGTCGGAGGACGATACGGAGATCAAGGGAAGCCTTCTGCGGACGCTGTTCCAGAGGGACACGCTGCTCCTGGCGCCGCTGGTGAACCTGGAGAGCATCAACTCAGACCACGGCACACTGGTGTGCATGCCCCTCAAGCTGAAGGGAGCCTCGGGTGCCCCCTGCCGCGCCGTGTTCGTCGAGGGGTCTATATAAACCAGGCAAGGAGCGCGGAAAGCGCCGCGGCGAGCACCCCGGCACCAACGACCAGTGCATACAGCAGGCCCGTGACGGACCTGATGTCTTCTTCCTCGCCGTAGGGACGCCTGTCTTCCATATCGGGCCTGCGGGCCGCGACTACCGCGGATGCCAGCTTCCCGATGCCCAGCGTCACGTTCATCATTTCCTCGTTCACCTTGGCCTGCTCGCGATAATAGCTGAGGTCCCCGGCGGTCCTGTCCATAAGCTTCTTTGCCACCCAGCAGACAAGGGCAATTGCCACGGCGGCCACTCCCGTGAGTGCCGCGCGGTATGCGAGAAGGTCCATGAGGTGCCGGGAAAGCTGCACTGCCGCTGCAACCGCCGCGGAAAGAAGGATGGCGCTGCATGCTATGCGCCACTGCAGGGCCCTGGCATGAGCGATCGATTTCGCGTTCGCCGCGCAGCGGGCGAGCACATCGGCAACGAAGTTGCTGCGATCATTGTACGGAGTGCCGACGCCGGTTTTCAGGTGTTTCCGCAGGGCGGCCATCGCCTGCTCGGGGCCCTTCTTCTCGTCTTCCACGAGATCCGGGATCGACTTCATCTTTCTGACTTTCGCCACGCCGGGCCTCCTTTTCTCTGGAAATGCGTCACTCTTATTGTCGGCACAACGGGCCGAGAGTTTGCTCCCCTTCTGATCCCTCACAAAATGGGCGCCTCGCGTCATGCCTGGACACAAAACAGTCAAAAAGTAACTATTTTTGCCAATTTAGCGTCCTATCCTATTGACAAAATGGCCCGGTGATGCTTTTTTCTATTCATGAAAGCGCAATTCCAGCCGCTGTACGTCAGACAGGCCTTCCCGCTGGTCGAACTGAAAGACCCTGAGCTCTACCGGGAACAGTTCCCCTACGAGCAGATCCCCCGGATCTTCTTCGACGGGAAGGACGTCAGGACCCAGCCGGCGGCGGAGATGTGGATCACCGACACGACGTTCCGTGACGGCCAGCAGGCGCGTCCCCCGTACGCCCCTGAGCAGATCGTGCGCATCTTCGACTTCCTGCACCGTCTTGGCGGGCCGAAAGGGATCATCCGGCAGTCCGAGTTCTTCCTCTACTCACGACGGGATGCGCAGGCCCTCGAGGGGTGTCTTGCCCGAAACCACCAGTATCCCGAGGTGACCGGCTGGATCCGCGCGGATGCAAAGGACCTTGCCATCGTGAAGAGCTTCGGCCTGAAGGAGACCGGCATTCTCACCTCGGTCTCTGACTACCACATCTTTCTGAAGCTGAAATCCACGCGCGCGAAGATCCTCGACGAATACCTGGGCATCGTGAAGTCGGCCCTTGAGGCAGGGATACGGCCGCGCTGCCATTTCGAGGATATCACCCGCGCCGACGTCAACGGCTTCTGCCTGCCGTTTGCCGAGAAGCTCCTGGCGCTCATGCAGGAGGCAAAGACCCCCATCAAGATCAGGCTCTGCGACACCATGGGCTTCGGGGTGACATTCCCCGGGGCAGCCTTGCCCCGCAGCGTCCCGCGGCTGGTCCACGCATTCGCCGCTGAGCTGGGGTACCCCGGAGAGCTCCTCGAGTGGCATGGGCACAATGACTTCCACAAGGTGCACGTGAACGCGGTCAGCGCCTGGCTGTACGGCTGCTCCGCCCTGAATGCCACGGTGCTGGGCTTCGGCGAGCGCACCGGCAATCCTCCCCTGGAGGCGGCGGTGATCGAGTACATCGGGCTGAAGGGGACCGACGACGGAATGGACACGCGCGTCATCACCGAGATGGCGGAGTACTTCCGCACAGAGATCCAGGCGCCCATTCCCGCCAACTACCCCTTCGTGGGCAGCGAGTTCAACGTCACGCGGGCCGGCATCCACGCGGATGGCATCCTCAAGAACCCCGAGATCTACAACATCTTCGACACGGAGAAGATCCTCCAGCGCCCGCTGCGCGTCATGGTCACCGACAAGTCGGGCATGGCCGGCATCGCACAGTGGATCAACGAGAACATCCCCGCCATCGCCGGCCGCCCTTTCGCGCCGGTCGGAAAGCGCCACCCCGGGGTGCGTCACATCACCACGTGGGTCGCCGAGCAATACGCGCAGGGCCGGACCACCAGCATCTCCCCCGAGGAGCTGGTCGCACAGGCCAAGCACTTTCTCCCTTCCCTGTTCGTCTCCGACTTCCAGAACGCGCAGCAGGCGGCCATCGAGAAGGCGCGGCGCATCGCGGAGCGGATATCCGCATCTGAGGACGTGCGCTCCCTGGACCCGGCCAGGATGGAGAGCTTCCTCCACGAGGTGGTCACCCGCGAGGCATCGATCCAGCTTCTCGCCGTCACAAATCTCGAGGGCAGGCGCATCTCCCAGGCGTACACCCAGCGGGGGGAGAAGGGGCTGTTCCGCAACCTCATGAGCAAGGATTTCCGCAAGCACGACTGGTTCGTGGCGGTGCTGCAGACGCAGAAGCCGCATTTCTCCGACCTGTTCTTCTCCAAGTACACCGGCAAGCTCATCATGACTGCCGCCATGCCGATCCTCGATGCCGCGGGACGGATGTACGCCGTCATGGATATCGACTTCCGCTTTGAAGAGCTGGTGAAGCTGATCTCCACGATCCCTGATGAGCTTCTCGAGGTGACCTGAGAAAGGCGGCGTGCAGAGATCTGCCGACAACCTTGAAGAGCGTCTTTTCGGGGTGCTCGGCACCCCCGCGTTCAACATGCGCATCGTGAAGAAATGAGCCCCGCGGGTCCGTGGCGGCCGCCGACCTCTCAGTAGTTCGCCGCGCCCGGCGTCGGGACAGGATTGAAGGTGAAATCCGCCCCGTTCTGACCCGTGTCCCTGCTCAGGGGGTTCCTGCCGATCGAGCCTGTGATTGCATTGCTGTCCGCAGGGGCCCCTGCAACGCCCTCCGTGGCATCCAGCTCCTCCGTCACTCCGGCCAGGAGGGCCCGATGAAGCACGCCATTATAGGACACCGTGTCGATCACCCGTTTCCCGATTGTGTCGAAGAGCATCACGGCATCGCTGGGGCCGTTCTGAATCCTGTTCGAGAATTCCCAGCCCGCGGGGGTGAGCTTCTGCGCCGTCGGGGCAGCGCTGACGCGTGAGCCGGCCACCACCAGGAAGCTCCCGGCGGCAAGTGTTCCCAAGGGTGAAAGATCAACACGAGCATACTCCTGGCCTGGCAATTCCCCGCCGTTGACCAGCGCGATGATCACTCCCCCGCAATCCACATCCGCGGTTGCATACAGCTCGATGAACTCGGCGTTGTCGGTGCCGACCTGGTCGACGTCCAGCTCGTTGATCAGGAGGCCGATTGCCGCGGAAACGCGCACGCTCCAGCTTTCCGCCGAACCGTCCTCCGCGCGCACCTGGTAGTCGACGGGCCGGGTGAAGTCATTCACGGTAAGGCCGCTGAATTGCTCCCGCCCGTCCACCAACACGGCAGCGCCCGTCGTGGTGAACAGCGCCGTGAGCGAGCCCACTTCAGTTCCGGGCGGCACACGTACGCGGATGATCCGCGCCTGCGCGTCGATTGACACCGCTGCCGTCACGCCCTGGATGGCAAATGAAGTCAGCTCCTTCTCGGAGCCGGGCAGCGCTTCTACGCTCACGCGGTAGCTCTCCGAGGTGCCATCCTCCGCTGTGACCAGGTAGGTGAGAGGCTCGGTGAAGTCATTGATCGTCACGCCGCTCGTCTGCTCGGTGTCATCCACGCTCACCCGCGCCCCGGTGATCTCGAAAACGGCAACCAGGGACGTCACGTCCGTGCCGTGCGGCACGCTCACCGTCACGCCCTTCGTCTCTTGGTCGATCTCACCGCGTGCCGGGGGACTGAGAAAGGAAAACGAGCTCAGCGTTTTTTCGCTGCTCGGCGGCCCGGCCTCAACAGGCGCTCCGGGCTGCTCCAGCGGCAGCGGGCAGCCGGTAAACCAGGCCACGCACGCAAGGACGACGATCAGCGCCTTCATAGCGGCCTCCCCGGGGTCTAACACGGGGAAAAATGACTGCTGAATTCCACGGGCGGCTTAAAGCCCTGGCGTGATGTCCGCTATCACCCGACCCTCTGGGAGCGGGCGCAGGTGACCGCTGATTCGAGGGAACGGCTTCTCCTGGAGCCGAAGAAGGTCCGCTAGGCCGGCGCCGCTTCTACGAGCGAGCCTTCTTCGTCGGAGTGCGCCGTCGGCGGATGGCAATGACGGCCCAGGTCACGCCGCCGGCAATGGCCGCCAGCGGTATCAGTACCACGAGGGCCTGCAGGATGAAAAAGAGCGCGCGTACCAGCACGCGCGCGGCCACCACGAACCCGCGCCCAATGAGGCCCCAGTTGATGAACTCCTCGGCGGCGGCCCGGGCCTCCGAGTGGATGCTGAGGGTGATGGTCGACAGTCCGACCATGGTGGTGAGGTACTTCATGCGGCCTTTGATCCTGTTGATGTCTGCCCCGACCCGTTCGAGCTGCTCTTCCACCTGGATGGCGTCGGTGACCTTTGCAGCCCTGTCCAGGAGCTGGAACAGCCGGGTCCTCACCTGCACCTTGTTGGAAAGCTCCGCGTCCAGGTCGTAGTATTCCTCGGTCACATCCTGTCCGCCGATGCTCTTGCTCTCCTCGACACCCAGCTTGTCCAGCAGGCCGATCAGGGACAGGAACTGCTCCGGTGGGACCTTCAGGGTGAGCTCTGCGGCATCGCCCCCCTCCGCTGAGCGGGTGCTCGACTGGACGTATCCGCCGCCGCCTTCGGTGAGCTGAACGGCACGCGTGAAGGCCGCATCGACGTCACGGACCCGCAGGGAAAGCGATGCCGTCTTGATGACCATCCGTGCCTGCGGAAGCGCCAGGGCCTGGTTGGAGACAGCGCCGCTCGGGGAGGCGGGAGCCTCGCTTGATGCCGCCCGCTCTTTCAGCTGGTCCGCCGGCGCGCTCATCGCAGGCTCCGCGGCATTGCGCGCGGCGCTGCGGGCACCACCGCAGCCGGCAAACACGATGAGAGCGCAGGCCAGAAGTGACAGAAGACGGGCAGTCGTTTTCATTGTGCCTCCTCGGCGATGGCAAACTCTACGGCATCGGCAGGCGGGGCGCAAGGTGCGGCGGGGAGCCGACACGGCGGGAAGCCGCGCTTGTACCCTATAGACACGAGTGATACGGTAAGGGCGCATCTCATCAGAAGGAGGCATTTGCATGAAGAGATTCCTCATCATCCTTTCGGCCCTGGCACTCTGCATGGTGGTGGTTTCCACCGGGGCATTCGCCGCGGGCAAGAAAGTGAAGATCGCCATCGTGCCTGTCGCTCTCAACAATCCCATCTTCCTCGACGCCATCGAGTCGTCACAGAAGGCGGGCAAGGAGCTGGGCGCAGACATCATCGTCGCTGCATCCACCAATCCTGACGCCACCGAGCAGGTAAAGGTCGTGGAAGGCCTCATCGAGCAGAAGGTCGACGGGATCATGATCTTCCCCACCGACCCGGTCGCCCTGCGCGGCGTCGTCGACAAGGCTGTCGCCAGAGGGATCAAGGTTGCCTTCCTCAACGGCAGCATAGAGAACACCAAGTGCGTCTTCCAGGCCGGCACCGACAACTATGCGCTGGGCAAGGTGTGCGGAGAAAAAATGGTGAAGCTCATGAATGGCAAGGGCAAGATCGTCGTGCAGACCGGCACCATCGGCATGAGCGCCCTCGATGACCGGATCCAGGGATTCCGCGACGCTCTGAAGGGCTCCGCCATCCAGGAGGTCGCCTACCAGGCCAACGAGGACAACATGGAGAAGTCGGTGGAGATGGTGAACACCTATCTCTCCGCCCACCCCGAGGTGGACGGGTACTTCATCGACGGCGGCTGGCCGTTCTTCTCCCCTCCCGAGGCGCTGCCCGAGCTGCAGAAGTTCCGCGACCGCGGCGGGATCTTCGGCATCGTCGACACCTTCTATCCCATGCTCAAGTACATGGATCGCCCGAAGCCGCTGGCGGACTTCATGATCGGCCAGAACTACACGGCAATGGGCGACTACGGGACCCGCACGATGTATTCCTTGCTCACCGGCGGGAAGATCAAGGACAAGGTCTTCTACACCAACGTGGAGGAATGCACGAAGGACAACGTGAAACAGCTCCTGGCCAGCAAGAAGCCCTGGGGCAACTAGACCGGTCTCTCTCGTAATGGGACATGATGCTCGAAGGCGGTCGGGTTCACCGGCCGCCTTCCTTTTTTTCCCGCGCCCGGCAGCCCAGGAGCCTGCATGAGAAACACATTCTGGAAGTCCCTGCGGGACGGCCTTGGCAGATTCGAGTCGGCACGGGTCCTCATCAGCCTGCTCATCGTTACCGCTGCAATGGCCTTCCTCTCGGAGAACTTCTTCACCGTCTCCAACCTCACCCTGGTCCTCAGCAACCAGTCAATCATCGGCGTGATTGTCATCGGGGAGCTCCTGGTCCTCCTCACCGGGGGGATCGACATCTCCGTGGGGTCTGTCTTCGGTCTCTCGGGAATGATCGCCGCCGTGCTCCTGAGCCAGTCAGTGCCCGCCGTGTGGTGCATCCTGGCCGGCACGGCGGCCGGGCTGGTGGTCGGCATCCTGAACGGTCTTTTCATCACCCGGGTGCGCGTGACGCCCTTCATCGTCACCCTTGGGATGCTCGGAGTCGTCCGCGGCCTCACATTCATGCTCACCGGGGCCAAGACTGTCCACATCTCCAACACCGCCTTCCTCTTCCTGGATACCGGGAGCCTCCTGTTCATTCCCATGCCCATCCTGGTTCTCCTGGTCATCGGAGTGCTCTTCGACATCGGGCTGAAGCGCTCCGTCATGGGAGGCAGGATCTACGCGGTGGGCGGGGACGAGCAGTCAGCGAGGATGCTCGGCATGAAGGTGCAGAACATCAAGCTCCTCGTCTATTCGCTGTCCGGCGTCCTTGCCGGCTTTGCGGGGGTGCTCGGCGCCGCAAAGGTCTCCTCCGCCACGCCCCTGGCGGGGACGGGCTACGAGTTCGACGTGATTGCCGCGGTCATCATCGGCGGCGCGCTCATGGAGGGGGGCAAGGGAACGGTGCTGGGCTCGGTGCTCGGCGCGATCTTCATCGGCATCCTGCGCAATGCCATCATCCTCCTCGGCGTTTCCCCGTACTGGCAGCAGGCCTCCAGCGGCCTGGTGATCATCGCCGTCATCATGGCGAGCGCCATGCTTGCCCGGGGCCGGGAGAAGCGGTCATGAGCGATTATTTCCTGGAGACCCGGGGGCTGTCCAAGAGCTTCCCCGGCACGCAGGCCCTCGACGGGGTGACGTTCACCGTCAGCCGCGGCGAGGTGCACGGCCTCATCGGAGAGAACGGGGCGGGAAAGTCCACGCTCGTGAATCTCGTCTCGGGGGTGTATCCCCCGACGGCGGGGGAGATACTCATCGAAGGGCAGCAGGTGGAGCTGAAGGACCCGCTGGAGGCACGCCGCCGCGGGATCGTCACGATTCACCAGGAGCTGAGCCTCTTCCCCAACCGCGACGTTGCCTACAACGTCTTTGCCGGCAACGAGAAGAGGAGCCGGCGGTTCTTCCTCGACCGCGCCGCCATGGAGCGCGGCGCCGACACCCTTCTGAAGAGCCTCGGCCTTACCCTGGACCCGCGCACCCTCGTGTCGCGGCTCACCATCGCGCAGCAGCAGCTGGTGGAGATTGCCCGCGCGCTTTCCACGAATGCCCGCCTGATCTTCATGGACGAGCCGACCTCCTCCCTGTCAGTGGCGGAGATCAGCATGCTGGAGGGCATCATCGCGCGGCTGAAGGCGGACGGGGTGAGCGTCGTGTTCGTCACGCACAAGCTCAACGAGATCATGCGCTTCACCGACAGGACGACCATCCTGCGGGACGGCAAGGAGGTCGACACCCTCTCCCGCCCCGACTACACCTACGAGCGCTTCATCCAGGGCATGGTGGGACGGCGCATCTCGGAGTTTTTCACGCGGCAGGAGAAGACCATCGGCGATGTCTGCCTTGAGGTGAAGGACCTGTCCACCGCTTTTCTCAAGGAGATCAGCTTCACCGTGCGAAAGGGCGAGGTGCTCGGCCTGGCTGGGCCCGTGGGCTCCGGGCGCACCGAGATCATGAAGGCCATCTTCGGCATCGACCGGATCACCCACGGTGAAATCCGCGTGTTCGGCCGGCCGGTGCGCATCAGGAGCCCCCGGGAGGCCATACGGCACGGCATGGCACTGGTACCTGAGGACCGCAAGCTGGAGGGGGTGGTGCTCGAGCTGCCGGTGAAGAGCAACGTGGTGCTCGCCATCCTGCGGCGGATCTCACGGCTGGGCTTCCTGCGCACGGCTGAGCGCACCAGGATCGTCAACGATTCCATGAAGAGCTTCGCCATCAAGGCGCACTCCACGGCCCAGCTCGTGAAGAGCCTGA
>JBEKVA010000028.1:0-18976 GCA_049514475.1 Spirochaetia bacterium | reverse complement strand
CAAGGGCTAGAGCCTCGCTCCCGTCCCTCCCTGGCTCGCTCGGCTTCGCCCTCCGTGGCTACAGCAGGTAGCCCCAGGTCTGCAGGAGGTCCCCGTCGCGGTGCCACCGCTCCCCGATGTCGGTGCGGTAGAACATGTTGGGGATGATGATGTTCTTCACCCTGTTGTAGGCCTCGCGGCGGGCATCATCCATCGTGGAGCCTGACCCGGTGACCACCATGACGTAGCCGGAGTTGCCGGTGAGCCGCCAGTCGCCGTCCACCAGGCGGATGTCGCAGGGGTGGATGCCCTCGTTCAGCGGCTTCCTGAAGATCACCACCGCGTCCTCGGAGAACTTGCGGAAGGCATCGGAGTCAAGGAAGGGGAATGGCGCCACCGCGATGACCACGCAGATCTGGAAGCCCTTCTTCGCGCGCAGGGTGACCTGCTGGCCGCGCGCCATGCCGGAGAGCAGCTCCGACCAGCGGGTGATCATCCCCTCGATCTGCAGGTTGATGGTGGGGTAGCCGAAGCGGCAGGTGAACTCCAGCGGGTAGATCCCGCGCGAGTTGGCAATGCAGTTGATATCGATGTAGCCGGTGTAATGCGCGGCGGCCAGCCGGTCCTTCATCCGCAGCAGCGTCTGCTGGAACAGCGTGCTGGAGCTGTGCCAGAACCCCGAGGTGCCCATTTCGCCCGTCTGGGGGCCGATGTCGTCATTGAACATCCTCTTGTGCTCGAAGTTCACGAAGACCGGCTGGATGAAGTCCCTCCCGTTGAAGAACGCCCCGACGGCCACCTCCACCCCCGAGGCGTACTTCTGCAGCTGGAAGCTCTTGATCTTCGAGCTCCAGCCCTTCTTGTAGTGCTCCAGCATCGTGAGCACGTCCAGACCGTCCTCCTCCTGCCCGACGAAGGAGAGCACCTTCTCGTTCTGCGCCTTGCCGCTGGGCTTCACCACGTAGCGGCCCGGGGTGGCCTTGATGAAGGCAATGGCGGCATCGAAGGAGTCGAACTCCCAGCGCGGGAGGATGGTGAGCCCGGCGGCCCGCATCTCCTCCTGCCCGAACTCACGGTCCATTTCCAGCCTGTCGGTGTAGGGGGTCCCGCCGATCACGGCCTTGCCCTCGGCGCGCAGCTTGTCGGCAAGCGTGCCGAACTCGCAGTCATCGAAGACGATCACGTCGGCCCAGTCCTTGCAGTCCTCCCAGCGGTCCACCTTCTCCACGAAGCCCTCGCCCACGTCGCGCTCGGATTTCATCATGATGTGGTAGCGGACCTCGTGGCCTTCCTTCTTCACTTCCCACGCAAGGTCGTGGATGAGCCCCCACTTCGAGATGAATAGGAAGCGCTGCGGCCGCGGCTTCTGGATCCCCAGCGGCAGCTCCTCCTGAAGGACCGGCGTGGAGGCGCTCGCCAGCGGGAGTGACGGGGAAAGCGGGGCGCTGGCGCCCTGGTGGGGGAGTGGTGGGGGCTCTGTCTGGTCTGCGGCGGGAGGAGAAGCAGTGGCCGCGGTCTTCGCTCCGTTTTTCTTCCCCGCGGTTCTGTCCTCACCCGACATCGTGTAGGGAACATATAACTGCCGGCGTGCTGTCGGCAAGTTTTTCTTTATGTATATTTGCGCGCGTGAAGGAAATCCCTGTGAAAGGAGGAATGCCGGGAACGGGCCGCGGCATAGACCCGGGCACCATGCAGCCGGTGCCGGTGACGGCCAACCGGCAGATCGTACCGGGCATCTTCCGCCTTTCCTTCCCCCGCTCCTTCGATTTCCTCCCCGGGCAGCTTGTGGCACTCAGCGTGGACCCGGAGGTCCCCTCGCGGTTTTACAGCATTGCAAGCGGGAAGGACGAGGCGCAGGTGGAGATCCTCTACGACCTGGTCCCCCACGGGCTGCTCACCCCCCGATTGGTCCGGCTGGCTCCGGGGGACACGGTCTACGTGTCTCCTCCCTTCGGAAGGTTCATCGACGGCAAGGGTCCTTCCTGCTGGGTTGCCGCGGGGACCGGCGCGGCGCCATTCATCTCGATGCTCCGCTCGGGGCTCGCGGCGGAGAAGGTCCTCGTGCAGGGCAGCCGCACCGTGGCGGGCCTCCTGGAGCGGGGGCCCTTCGCCGATGCCCTGGGGGAGCGCTATTTCCCCTGCTGCTCTCGGGAGAACGCCGAAGGCATCTTTCCCGGCCGCACCACCGAGTGGCTGACCGCGCGCCCCCTGCCCGCGGTCCCGCGCTACCTGCTCTGCGGCAGCAGCCGCATGGTGGTGGACGCGCGGGACATCATCATCGGCAAGGGTGCCCCTTTTGCAAGCATCATCGGGGAAATATACTTCTGACACCCGGCATGAAAGAGAACCTGTTCGGCAAGACCATCGACCAACTCACCGCGGTGGCGGAAACGGCGGGCCTTCCCCGCTACGCGGGACGGCAGATCTGCGACTGGCTGTATCGCAAGGACGCGCGGAGCCTTTCCGCCATGTCCAACCTGCCCCGCGGCGCCCGGGAGGCGCTCTCCGAGCTGTATGACATCGAGCATCGGCCGCCGGTGAAGGCAACCGAGTCCTCGGACGGCACGAAGAAGTATCTCTACGCGGCGCACGGCGGGGGGCTCGTGGAGGCTGCGTGGATCCCCGAGGAGCGTCGCAGCACCCTCTGCCTTTCGGTCCAGGTCGGCTGCAAGATGGGGTGCCTGTTCTGCATGACGGGCAAGCAGGGGTTCCAGGGACAGCTCAGCGCGGGGGAGATCCTCAACCAGTACCGCAGCCTGCCGGAGCGCGCGCAGGTCACCAACATCGTCTACATGGGCATGGGCGAGCCGCTGGACAACCTTGCCAACGTCATGGACAGCCTCGAAGTGCTGTGCTCCGACTACGGCTTCGGTCTCAGCCCCACCCGCATCACCGTCTCCACAGTGGGGCTGCTGCCGGCCATCCAGACGTTCCTGGAAGGCAGCAAGTGCCACCTCGCCGTCAGCCTGCACACGCCCTTCGAGGAGGAGAGGCGGCGGCTGATGCCCGTGGAAAACGTGTACCCCCTCTCGGAGGTGCTGCGGGTGATCCGCGCCTCGCAGGTGAGCGGCCAGCGGCGGGTCTCCTTCGAGTACATCCTCTTCGACAAGCTGAACGATACCCCGCAGCACGCGCGGGAGCTTGCGCACATCCTCCGCGGCATCCGCTGCCGGGTGAATCTCATCAGTTTCCATCCCATCCCGGGAACGCCCCTGGCGCCCAGCCCCCGGGAGACGATGCTGCAGTTCGAGGCCCACCTGCGCGAGCACGGCATCATCACCACCATCCGCCATTCGCGGGGGCAGGACATCCAGGCTGCCTGCGGCATGCTTTCCACCCGCGAGCTGCTGCGGATGCGGGGCGCCGCCGACCAGTGAGGCAGGCAGCCGCCGCGCGGCCGCACCCCGCCGGTGCGGTGCGCGCTGCCGCGCACGTGAAGCGTGCCGCCGCGCGCGCCCACGTCCCCCTGCTGCTGCACCTCCCCCTGGTAACACTCGACTACGCTCTCTGCGGGGCGCTCATCGGCGCCAGCCTCATCCCCTCGGCTTTTCTCATGCTCTGGGCCCTGCGGAAGCTCCTCCTCGAGGGCCTGCTCTCCCGCGCGCTTCCCGCGGCGGGCGGCGTTTCCCTGTTCTGCCTCTTTGCCGGTCTCTCGCTTTTTCTCTTCTACTTCTGCGGGCTGCTTCTCACGGGCCTGGCGGTCCGCGGCCTCTCCTGCGGGGTCAGACCGGGCAGGCACCGCGTCTACTCGTGGACCATGGTGTTCTGGACCGTGCTGAACAGCATCCACACCGTTGCCTTCCGCCTCATACTCCCCATCGTTCCCGTAGGGTATTTCACCGCGATGTATTTCCGGCTTGCCGGCTGCAGGATGGGAAGAGACGTCTGGCTTACCACCCCGGCGCTCCTGGACCCCTACCTGATCAGCATCGGGGACGGAACGGTGGTGGGAGGGGAGGTGACCCTTTCGGCGCACCTCTTCAGCAATGGGAAGATCTTCCTTGCGCCGATCAGCATCGGCCGTGACTGCCAGATCGGGGCGCACGCGCTCATTTGCGCAGGGGTGACAATCGGGGACGGGGCGACCATCGGCATCCATGCCTTCATCCGCCGGGGGCGCACCATCCCCGCCGGCGCCCACATCGAGGCCATGGGCGGTCTTTCCGCGCAGGCGGCGTTTGCCCCCGAAAGGGAGGCCGACTCTATTGGAGGATCTTTTTCACTTCCCGGGCAACCGCTTCGGCGAGCGCGCGATGCTGCCCCGCTTCGAGGTGGATCCCGTCGAGATCGCTCGAGTGGATGACGCTCTGCGTGTCCAGGAAATGGCACCCGCGCACCTTGGCGACCTCCGAATACAGCCGTCCCAGGTGCAGCGCCTTCTCCGTGCCGCCCCCGAACATGTCGGCGAAATTGGTGAGCCTGGCAAGCGGCGGGGGAGCCAGAAGCAGGACCGGGGGCGCCTTTCCCTCCCTGCCGGCCGCGCTTTTTGCCACGATGTCCACCAGCACGCCGGCGCCCGCGGCGACGTCCCCCGGCGGGGCGGAGTAGCGTGTCTTCAAGTCGTTGGTGCCCAGCATGATGATGACCAGGTCGAGCGGGGCCTGGCTTTCCAGGCAGGGCATGAGGTGGCGCTTGCCCATCTTGTCCCCCTCGACGGGGTCCTCCCACACCGTGGTGCGGCCGTTCAACCCTTCCTCGATGACGCGGTAGTCCTTGCCGAGTGTCTCCTGCAGCACGCCCGTCCAGCGCACGTTCCCGGGGAACCGCTGCTGGGTGGTCGGATCGTACCCCCACGTGTTCGAATCGCCGAAGCACATGACCTCGAACATGGCGCCCTCCTCGCTCTCTCTCAATAGATGAAAGGGAAGACTCTCTTGCGCTCTCGAGGATACTCGGGGAACGTCTGGAGATACCAGGCCCGGTTGGCATGGGCGCGCGGCACCAGGTTGGCGATCGTGAATAGCGCGAATCCCAGGCCCGGCAGCGACCAGGCTGCCAGCGCCCACCCGCACCACTCGGCGATCTCCCCGAAGTAGTTGGGGCTGGAGACGAGGTTGAACAGGCCGCCGCGGGGGATCTTGTACCCGGTTTCCCCCGGGGCGCGCAGGCGGCGGAGGTCCCGGTCCGTCCACACGTGGGTGACGAAGCCTGCCGCGAACAGCGCAACGCCGATGCACGCCCGAAAGCCCGGCCAGAACGAGCCGGCGGGCAGCGGCGGGGCGAAGGCAAGCCAGATCCCGTTTGCGTACCCGTTGAGGCTATTGAAGATGAAGGCGAAGGCGATGATCACGATGGGGAAGCGTTTCTCGCTCTCCCCCTTCAGAAGTGGGAAAAGACAGGTGCGGTACAGGTAGTGGATTTCCCAGAGCCCCAGGAGGAGGAACGAGAACAGGCTGACATGGGGGGCGTTGGCGATCACCACGATGCCGATGACCAGGAGTGCCGGCGCCTCCATGACGATCCAGCCGGTCCGGGCGGCTACCGTCGGCCCCCACCCGCCATGGAAGTGCCTGCCGTAGGGTGCCGTGAAGAAATACAGCAAGGCAAACACGCACGGGGCTGAAATGAAGATGACGAGGATCGCTACTGTGTTGAGCATAGTTATCCTATGCACTGTAACAGATTATGCCTTGATAGGCAACTTAGAACAGCGCCAACTGGCCGCCAGCGGCGAACATGTCCTCGGTGGCAAGCCCGATGTAGGGGGCGATGGCTTCTACGATGGGACGGACCTGCTTCTGCACGTAGTGCTCGTAGTCGGGCGCCGCAGTGCGCCGGCTCTCCGGCTGCGGTCCGTCGGTGGTCCACACGTAGCGGATGAGCCCCGAGCGCTCCTCGGGGGGAAGAAGGGAGGCCGCGCGGGCGTGGGGCGGCACTGATTTCGTGTACGCCTCCACGGGCTTCCGCAGGCTCCTGCGATAGGCAAGATCGGCATCGTGCTCACCCGAGCGCAGGGCGCGCAGGGCGGCCCGCACGTGATCGCCGACCTGCGCCGGCGGGGCATCGTGAAAGACAAGTGCCAGCAGCTCGCGCTGCAGGCGCTGGGCAAGCGGGGTCCAGTCGTGGCGCACCGCCTCCATGCCCACGATCTCCAGCCGCTCGCTCTCCGCCGCGTCATCTCCCGTGTCAGCGATGCGCAGCCCCGCGTAGCCTTTTGCCCTGCCCCGGCCCTCGGCATCTTCGTCGGCATCCTCCCCCGGCCCCGTGACTGCCCTCATGGGAGGGAGGAAGAATCGCCGATAGATTGCCTCGAACTCCAGCTCGAGCAGGGATTCCACCCCGTAGGACTCCCGCACGTAGTCGCGCAGCCGCGCGTTCACCATCTCGGCAAGCTGGGCGCCCAGCCGCGCAAGGTCGACCGCGGTCGCTCCCTGGCCGGACCCGGAGAGCACGAACAGTGAGTCGGTGTCGCCGTAGATCACCGTGTAGCCTTCGCTGGTCACCAAATCTCGGGCCCAGTAAAGGACGTGCTGGCCGAGGGTTGTGATGGCCCCGGCGAGCGCGGAGGCGGCGAACCTGCACCCCGGGGTCCCCAGCACGCCGTAGAATGAGTTGAGCACGATCTTGTAAGCGTAGACCGCGCGCCGGTCACCGCGGATGCGCGCCGCCTCGCGGCTTTCGAAAAACCTGTCGAGGATTGCCGGAAGGATGCCCGGCGCGCGGTCGAACGCCGCGCCGTTGGGGGCGACGATGGGCGGGGGGCCGCCGGTTGGTGCCGTCCCCGGGAGTCTCGACAGCGGGTCGATGTTGAACGTCCTGATCAGGGAAGGGTAGAGGCTCCTGAAATCGAATGCCACCACGTTGGAGTACAGCCCCGCGCGCGGGGTGATGATGCCGCCCCCCGGCGCCCGGTCCAGGATGTCCTGGTCGATGCCCAGCGTCGGGGCCACCATGCCCCGCAGGTGCAGGTGCTCGGTGTAGAGGAACTCGAAGGAGGCAACGCTCGTGGAGGTCTGCTCCAGGGACGTCCCGATTAGCAGGGCCTTGCGAAGGGCGATTTCCAGCAGGCCCTCCTTCTGCAGTATCTCCAGGGCGAGCCGCGTGTCCTCCAGGCAGTAGATGCAGAGGCTCTCGGGGTCGTGGCGGTAAATCCGCTCGATGGCGGCCGTCCGTGTTTCGCCGGGCAGCTCGTCGATGCGCTTGCCCCGGCCCAGCACGCTCTGTGCCACGGTCTCAAGCCGGTAGTCCTCAAGGCCCATGCCTGCCATCCGCGCCAGCCACAGGCCGTCGAGCACCTGCCGGCCCGGCACTATTGCCTTGCTCCTGTTCCAGCGCATGAGAGAGTCAGGGTCCGTGCGATCGAGGAAGCTCGCCGGGGAGTCCGAGCGGCCGATGTCGAAGGGGACGCCGTTGGCCGCGAAGCGGCGGGACAGCACGCGGAAGTCGAAGTCCACCACGTTCCATCCCGTGATGATGTCGGGATCCAGCTCGATGATGCGGGCGCGCAGGGCGGCCAGCATGGCTTCCTCGGTGGGGTAACAGCGGGCGGTGGCAGGACCGGCGCCATTCAGGAGCACCTCGCCGCTGGTGGAGTCAGTTACCGGGTCGTAGAGGACGAGCGCTACCGCGTACACCACGGCGGCCCGCGCATCGGTTTCGATGTCGAGGGAAAGCACTGTCAGCCGAGGGTCGATCTCGGCGGGTCGCACCTCGGGGTCCTCGTAGATCCTGTTCACCCGCCGGCCCGGCCGCCAAGGGCCCTCGATGCTTACCGCGCCGTGGATGCGGCGGTCCATGAGGTGCTGGGTGAAGAGCTTCATGTCCGCCTCGTAGGTGCGGATGCCGATGGCGTGCAGCGCGTCACGCAGGCGCTGGCTGGCCGCCGTGGTCGGGCTCTCCACGAGCAGAACGGGGGCGCCGTCCATCGTGGTTCTTGCGGTCCCCTGTCCCGAGGCGCCGGCCGCGCGGGCACTCTCCTCGTCGGCCTGGCGGATGTAGAAGAAGGGCTTCCGCCGGCGCTCGATGACGGCGAATGTCTCCCCGCTGGTCAGCTTCCCCAGGAGGTGAATCTCCGTGCGGCCCGCGCGGGTGTGCTCGGTCGGATGGACGATGAAGCCCGTGTCCACGGGCTGACTATAGCACGGGAGAGGGTTCGAGGCAGCGGAGCACGGCGGCGAGGTTCTCAGCGGAATCCCCGTCGGTGTCCACGAAGAGAGAGGGGTGGTCGACCGGCTGGAAGCGCGCTTTCACGGCGAAGTACAGCGCGGGACCGCGGTCACCGGCAGGATGCTCTCCCGTGTCCTGGGCGATGCGGGCCAGGGCGGTCTTCTCCGAGCAGATGCATTCGATGATCCGCCAGGGAGAGCCCCGCGAGGCGGCGGTATCCACGAAGTCGCGCACGCGCTGCGCGGATGACAGGGCCATGCCGTCGATGAGCACGCTGCGCCCCTTTCCCAGGAGCACGCCTGCCATGGACAGTATCAGCTCGTCCACGAGGTCCTTCTCCTCGGAGGAAAAGCTCGGGTGCGCAAAGATGCCCGCCCGCAGGGTGTCACGGCTCAGCACCAGGAAACCGGGTTTTTCTTCCACGACTCTTTTCACCAGCCAGGTCTTGCCGGTGCCCGGCAGGCCCCTGAAAATGACGAGCATGGCCTCGGGCTCTATCCCAGCTGCTCCGCGCGCGGAGTGGCGAGCACTGCCAGCCGGCCCTCTACCGCCTTCTGCACGGCATCCCGCGCGTGGACGAGGATCTTGCGGGGATCGATCTCCTTCTCCTGGCGGACAAGGCTCTCGCGCAGGGCGGTGGTGTACGCGTGCTTCAACTCGGTGCCGATGTTCACCTTCTTCACCCCAAATGCGATTGCCCTGCGCACGTCGGCATCAGGCACACCCGTGCCGCCGTGCATCACCAGCGGGGCATCGGTGAGCGCGCGGGTGGCCCGAATCACCTCGAAGTCCAGGCGCGGCTCCCTCTTGTAGAAGCCGTGCGCGGTGCCGAAGGAGATGGCCAGCAGGTCGACGCCCGTCTGGTCCCAGAACTCCTTGGCCTGCTTCGGATCGGTGAACAGGGCCTCCGCTTCCGCCACCTCCAGGGTCTCCTCCCGGCCGGGCAGGCGGCCCATCTCGGCTTCCACCAGCACGCCCCGGGCGTGCGCCATGCGCACCACCTCCCGCGTGCAGCGCACGTTCTCGTCGAAGGGCAGCGCGGAGCCGTCGAACATGACCAGGGAAAAGCCGTTGTCGATGCACTGGGCGCAGGTCTCCACGCTCTCGCTGTGATCCAGCATGAGGTACAGCGGGACATCGGAGGTCATGCGGGCAGCCTGGTGCATCTCCCGCGCGAAATGGATGCCCATGTAGCCCAGGGAGCCGGCGGTGGCCATCATGATGCACGGCTGGCGGGTCTTCATGGCGGCGAACATGACGGCCTGCATGTCGGTCATGTCGTTGATGTTGAAGGCCCCGATGGCGCTCTCGGGATGCTTGGCGTTCAACGCGTCAATGGTCTGTTTCAGCTTCGGCACGTGGTGTACTCCTGGTGCAATTCTTCAGCAGCCGCCGGATGTCGGGCGGGTTTTTTCGAGGTCCATGACGAGGGCGCCCCCCTTGAAAAGGGAGATGCTGCCCGTTGACTGGGAGACCACGACGGCAAGGCTCGCCGTCATCTGTGACAGCGCGGCAGCCGCGGCGTGGCGGGAGCCGAGGCCGGAGGGGAGGTTGACGGCGGCCTTCTCGGGCCGCAGGAACGTGCCAGCCGACATGATCACCCCGTCACCGCGGACGATGAAGGCCCCGTCGATGGTGGAGAACTCCTTGATCGTCTCCTCCAGGCTGGGATCGAGGATGTTCTTCTCCTCTTCCCGGTAACCGCGGAAGGGGTTGATCACCATCTGCCGGCAATGTCTTACCACGTTGTCGTAGTCCCCGACAACGAAGGTGGTGCCCACGGGGCGGCCCTCCCTGCCTTCGCGGGAGATGTCGGTGGCAAGCTGCAGGATCTTTTCCAGCACCTGCGGCTCCACGTCGCCGAGAGGTGTCGCCCCCGCCTTGGAGAAGACCGACGGAAACTCCCTGCCCACGTCGATGACCAGCAGCGTGTCCAGGAAGCCCGAGGAAGGGACGCCGGAGAGGCTCACCACCGTGTCACCGCGGGAGAGGAGCCCCCGAGAGACGGCGAACAGCAGCGCAAGGCCGACCTGGTCGGACCTGTTCACCGTGGGGAACGGCACCTGCAGCACGTGGGCCACGCTCGTGGCGCTCACCGCGGGCTCGATTTTCGCCGAGGTGACCAGGATCAGCTGCACCTGCGCGGGGATGTCTTCTATGAAATGAAGGCTTCCTACCGCATCACCGTGCAGCACCACGGCGCTCGCCTTCACCTCGTCCGCCACCGATAGCGCGTGGGCGAAGAGCAGCCGCGAGAGCCTGACCTTTGCGGAAGAGGCGGTCTTGCTCTCCTGCTCCCCGTAACCGCGGGTGACAAGCAGGCGCCAGGCCTCCGCGCTGCTGCGCGCCGTGAGGATGAGCTGGACCAGCGCGCGGTCGCGCAGCGTGCGCGCGATCTCCGCCAGCAGCAGCACGTGCTGATCGGGGTCCTTCTCCCCGCTCACGATCAGGAACACCAGGTGCACCGGGTTGCCGTCGCTGGAGTCCCATCCCACCCCCCGGCGGCTGCGGCCGACGGCCACCTCGATCTCTCCCCAGTCGGAGAGACGGGCATGGGGGATGGCGATGCCGGGGCCGATCCAGGAGCTGACGATCCTTTCCCGGTCCTGGATGGCGCGGGTGACCCCGTTGATGTCGACGTTCTTCACGCCCGCCGTCAGCGCGCCCACCAGCTCGCGGATGGCCCCCTCCTTCGAGCGGCTGCGCAGAGTTACGATCCGTGCGGGAGAGAGGTAACGGGCGAGCAGTGCCATCCTGGTTCTCTGCGAGAAGTATAATCGCAAAGAGGAGCCTTTGCCACGTTTTACGGTGTCGCCTTGACAATTTTCCTCCCCGCCCCTACTGTCGACTGACTTTTCATGGACAACACCCTTCGCACACGGCCGCCGCGGGATCCCGAAGCCGTGCTCTGGAAGAACCTCCCCCGTAATGTCACCGGCATGCTCCTCTTCGAGTTTACCTGGGGGTTCGGCCTTCCCTTCGGCCTCTATGTGACCATGGTCCCGGCCTACCTCACCGACCTGGGCGCCACGAAGTCCCTGATGGGCTTCGTCATGTCCTTCTGGACAATCCTCATTCCCCTGCAGCTCGTGGCGGGGCATTTCTTTCCCGCGCGCGGCCGCGTGCGCAGCGTCATCTCCCTGTACATGATTGCCACCAGCGTCCGCCTGTTATACGACATCCTGGCCGTGTTCATGCCCGGTCTCTGGACACCGCCGCGGCTGATCGGGTTCTTCGTGCTTGCCTGCGCCACCTACGTCGGTCTTCTCATCATAGGCCAGTCAATCTACATGGGGGTGCTCACCGACAACATCCCGCGGCGCAGGCGGGGCTGGGTGTTCGGCCTTCGGACGTTTTTCATGGGCCTGGGGGGGCTCGCGACGGCCGTGGGCGCGGCGTGGGTGCTGCACCAATGGGTGAGCCCTCTGAACTTCCGGATCAGCTTCCTCATCTGCGACGCGTTGTGGACGGCGTCCTCGGTGAGCCTGTTCCTCCTGCGCGACAGGCCGGCGAAAATCCTCCGCGCACGCGCGAAGGGGTTCCTGGCAGCGCTGGGAGGCAGGATCGGGGTGCTCGTCGCCAATCCGAATTATCGCATCTTCCTGTTCTTCCACATGCTGAACGCCGTCGCGCTCACCATTGCCTCTTTCATCGTCCCGTTCGCCAAGGAAAGGCTTGGGGTTCCTGACAGCCAGATGGCATGGCTGAGCATCATCTACCTGGCGGCCAATGCCGGCTTCGGTTTCCTCCTGGGCAAGATTGCCGATAAGGCAGGCTACCGCAGCGTGGGCGCCGCCCAGTCCCTGCTCCTCCTCGTCGTGTTCCTCATTGCCGCGTTCACCAGGAGCTTCGCGGCGGTCTGCGCAGCCTACGGCCTGTATTCCGTGGTGAATATCTCCAGCGCCTTCATCCTGGTGAATATGAGCGTGGAATTGTGCCCGTCCCTGGGGGTCACCGACCTCACGGCCCTCGGGGGCACCCTCCTGCTGCCCTTCGTGGCAATCGCCTCGCCCCTGGCAGGCCTCGTGATCGACGTCACGGGGAGCTATCCCTCCGTGTTCCTCATGGGCGCCACGATTGCCGTTATTGCCCTGTTCGGGTTCGGATTTCTCGTCCGGGAGCCCCGGACGGGGCGCCTGTGGGTCCTGAAACAGGTCGCGATGCGTTAATCCCGCGCTGCATTGAATCTCACCCCTGGCGCTGTTATATTATAGAAGAGGAGCACCACGCCATGGCCAGTCCCCGCGACCCGACCGGCATCCTGCAGGAAGAAGCCGGTGTACAGCAAAAGCCGCGTCTCCAGGAGCCGAAGCTGTACCGGGTTATCATTCATAACGATCATTATACGACCATGGATTTTGTGGTGAAGGTCATCGTCACCGTGTTCCACAAGCCGGCGGCCGAGGCCACGAAGATCATGCTCGACGTTCACAAGAAGGGCCGGGGGACCGTCGGCGTGTACACCTTCGATATTGCCGCCACGAAGGTCTCCCAGGTGCACGAGATGGCGCGCCAGAGCGAGTTTCCCCTGCGTGCGAGCTGCGAAGAGGCCTGAATGGATATTTCCCCGTCACTGAACCAGATCATCGTGGCCGCCTACAGAGAGGCCGAGTCCCGGGGTCACGAGTACCTCACGCCGGAGCACGTGCTCTACGCGTCGCTGTTTTTCGATCGTGGAAGGGAGATCATCCTTTCCTGCGGGGGCAATGTCGAAAGCCTCGCCTCGGACCTCGAGGAGTTTTTCACAACCCGCGTGCCGGTGGCTGAGAACTCGAAGCCCATCCAATCTGCCGGGTTCCAATCCATCATGGAGAATGCCATCCTGCACACCGCTTCTTCGGAGAAGGAGTCGGTGGAGATCGACGATATTCTCGCCTCAATGCTGGAGGAGAAGGAATCCTTCGCCGCCCATTACCTGGCGCGCCAGGGCATTGACAGGCTGGTGCTGCTCTCCTACATCTCCCACGGGGTGACCGTCTACCCCGAGTCGGCGGAGGAGCAGGATGCCGAGGAGCACGGCGAGGAAGAGGATGCCGACACGGAGCCCGTCGAGGAGCCTGCCGAGCCGCGGGGAAAGCCCCGCTCCCACAAGCCTCTGCAGGCATTCGCCGTGGACCTCACGGAGAAGGCCCGCGCAGGCGGCATCGACCCCCTCATCGGCAGGGAGGAGATCCTGCAGCGTACCATCCAGGTCCTCTGCCGCAGGTTGAAGAACAACCCGCTGCACGTCGGGGAGCCCGGCGTGGGAAAGACGGCCGTGACCGAGGGGCTGGCGCAGATGATCGTGGACGGAAAAGTGCCCAAGGCGCTGCGGGACTACCGCATCTACGCGCTGGACATGGGGGCCCTCCTCGCGGGAACGAAGTTCCGCGGCGATTTCGAGGAGAGGATGAAGAAGGTGATCCGGGAGCTGGAGAAGCAGGAGAAGGCGATCCTGTTCATCGACGAGATCCACACCGTGGTCGGCGCCGGCTCCGTCTCCGGCGGGTCGATGGACGCCTCCAACATCCTGAAGCCCGTGCTCACCTCGGGCAAAGTGCGCTGCATCGGCTCCACCACCTACGAGGATTACCGCAAGTTCTTCGACAAGGACAGGGCCCTGTCGAGGAGGTTCCAGAAGATCGAGGTCCCCGAGCCCACGGTGGAGGAAACGCACAAGATCCTCCTGGGGCTGCGGGAGAAGTACGAAACCTACCACGAGGTCCGCTACACGGAGGAGGCCCTGAAGGCCGCCGCCGAGCTTTCGGCGAAGTTCATCAACGACCGCCACCTGCCCGACAAGGCCATCGACGTGCTGGACGAGGCGGGCGCCTGGGTGCGCATCTACGGGGAGGAGCCCGCGGCGGGAGCCGACGGGGCGGCGGCGCCGCGCGCGGTCGACGGCAAGGTCATCGAGCAGGTGGTGGCGCGCATCGCCAAGATCCCCGCGGCCAGCGTTTCCTCCAACGAGCGGGAGCGGCTGAAGGAGCTGGCCCCCGGGCTGAAGCGCTCGATCTTCGGCCAGGACCACGCGGTGGACCTGGTGGTGCGGGCCATCCACAAGTCACGGGCCGGTTTCGGGGAGCGGGACAAGCCGGTCGCCTCACTTCTGTTCGTCGGACCCACGGGGGTCGGCAAGACCGAGCTCTCCCGCCAGCTTGCCGCCATCCTCGGCGTCAACCTGCTCAGGTTCGACATGAGCGAATACCAGGAAAGGCACACCGTCTCCCGCCTGATCGGCGCCCCTCCCGGCTACGTGGGCTACGACGACGGGGGGCTCCTCACCGACGCGGTGCGCAAGAACCCGCACGCCGTGCTGCTGCTGGACGAGATCGAAAAGGCCCACCAGGACATCTACAACATGCTCCTGTCCATCATGGACTACGCCACCCTTACCGACAACAACGGCAAGAAGGCGGATTTCCGCAACGTGATCCTCATCATGACCTCCAACGCCGGCGCGCGGGAGATGGGCAAGCCGCTGGTGGGTTTCGGGGACCGCACCGTGCACGACGATGCCGTGTACGATGCGGTGGAGAGGATCTTCTCCCCCGAGTTCAGAAACCGCCTGGATGCCGTTGTCAAGTTCAACGGCCTGGAGCACGAGGTGGTGCTGCAGGTGGTGGGCAAGGCGGTGCGCGAGTTCCAGGAGGAGCTGGCGGCACGGAAGGTGACCCTCGAGGTCACGCCCCGCTGCCTGGAATGGCTTGCACTGAAGGGCTATTCCCCGGACTTCGGCGCGCGGGAGATTTCCCGCTTGGTGTCCTCGAAGCTGAAGGACTTCTTCGTCGATGAGATCCTCTTCGGTCGGCTGGCAAGCGGCGGCAGGGCGGTGGCGGATATCGAAAACGACGAGGTGGCGATCACCATACCCGAGGCAGTTGCTAATGCCGAGGCGGTCACCACTGCCGGGGTTCCGCAGCCGCGGCTTCCCTGAGCTTTCCCAGGTACTCGGCCCGGGAGATCTCCACCGCGCCCATGGAGCGCAGGTGGGAGGTCATCATCTGCACATCAAAGAGGAGAAAGCCGCCGGCGCGCAGCCTTTCCTCCATCGCCACGAGGGCTGCTTTTGAGCCGTTCTTCTCGGCGGAGAACATCGACTCTCCCGCGAAAAGACCGTTCAGGCTGACACCATAGAGCCCGCCGGCGAGCCTTTCGCCGTGCCATACTTCCACCGAGTGGGCATACCCCAGCTCGTGCAGCCGGGTGTACCCCTTGATGAATGCCCCCGTGATCCACGTCTCCTGCCTGCCGGGCCGCGGCGCCGCGCACTCCTGCATGACACGGCGGAAATCCGTGTCGAAAGTAACGGTGAAGATGCCGCTCTTCAGCACCTTCTTCAGTGAACGGGAGACGTGCAGGCCGCCGAGAGGGATGATGGCGCGTGGATTGGGCGACCACCATGTGATGGGCCGCGTGGTCCAGGGGAAGATGCCGTTGCCGTAGGCGAGAAGGAGCGTTCCTGGCTTCAGGTCCCCCCCCACCGCCACGAGGCCGTCCTCGTCAGCGGTGTTCGCGTGGGGGAAATGAAATCGGGTGGTCAGCTCGTCAGAGCCCCTTTGAGACTCGCTAGAGTCCCGTTGAGACTCGTCAGAGTCCCGTTGAGGCTCGCTAGAGCCCAGCTTTTCGGAGAGCATCGTCGGGGCTCATGCCCTCGTGGATCACGGCCTTGAACGCTTTTACGTTGGCGGTCACGTTGTCGAAGCCCCAGATGTTGCGTCCGATCGTGGCCCCCGCCGCGCCGCTTTTCACGACGTCGGCCATCATTGCCAGGGAGCCGCGCAGGTCGGCGGCCTTCGGTCCACCCGCCGCGACGATCCTCACGGGGCTGTCGGAGACGATCTGGGCATAGGCCGCGACGTCCCCGCAGTAGGGGACCTTGATCACGTCGACGCCCAGCTCGGCGGCGCACCGCGCGGCCCAGGCGATATCCTCCGGAGCGAATGAGACATCCACCTTGCCCCCCGCGTATTTGCGGGGATAGATGTGGCAGATGACGGGCATCTCGAACTTCTCGGCGGCGTGCACCGCGTCCGCCACGGCCTGCATGTAGCGCCACTCGGTGGGGCCGCGGACAAGGCAGACGATGGCAAACGCATCGGCGCCCAGGCGCACCGCGTCCTCGGGTGTGGCGGTCTGCGCCATTGCCGAATCATCGAAGCGGATCATCGAGGCCTGGAGGATCAGCGGCACGGCCCCCGCGAAGGCGGGCCAGGCGGTCCTCGCCATTCCGATCTGCATCGTGACGGCATCAGGCTTTCCCTTGACGATGGCCTTCAGGGCACCGGGCATATCACGCAGCCCCTCGGGCAATCCATCCTGGTAGATCATGAAATGATCCACCGCCACCGAGCAGAGACGTCCCGAGGAATGGGCGAAAATGCGGTTCAAACGAACGAGTTTTCCCGTGTTCATGATGAGGCAGATACTAATCGGAAGGGCCGCGAGGGGCAAGGCGCTCAGCGGCGGCCCGTCATGCCCCTGCCGCGCCCCGACCTGCGGGGCTTGCCGGGCCTGTCCTGGACCGATAGGGTGTCGCTCATGCGCCGCACCGGGTCGATACTCGCAAACGATTCCCTGCTCCTCCTCACTGCCGTCATCTGGGGCCTCGCATTCGTGGCACAGCGGATGGGCATGGAGCACATCGGCCCGTTCACCTACAACGCACTGCGCTTCGCGCTGGGTTCCCTGTCGCTGCTGCCCGTCATCCTCCTGCGCCGCCGCGCGGCGGGAGGCGCCGCGCCGCCCCTGCCTGCCGGTCAGCGGCGCATGAGCAGCCTGCTCGCGGGTCTCATTGCGGGTGGCGTCCTGTTCCTCGGCGCATCCCTGCAGCAGGTCGGCATCGTTTCCACCTCCGCGGGCAAGGCCGGCTTCATCACGGGCCTGTACGTCGTGCTCGTGCCCCTGGTCGGTCTCCTGTGGGGCCAGCGCACCGGCTGGAGCGCGTGGACCGGCGCCCTCCTCTCCGTGGCGGGGCTTTTCCTTCTCAGCGTGACGGATACGTTCACCATGGAGCGCGGGGACCTGCTGGTGCTCATCGGCGCATTCTGCTGGACGGCCCACGTGCAGATTGTCGGCTGGCTTTCACCGCGCACCGACCCGATACGCCTCTCCTGCGTGCAGTTTGCCGTCTGCTCGGCTGCCAGTGCCGTCGCGGCGCTGCTGACGGAGACGGCGAGCATTGCCGGCATCCTTTCCGCCGCGCTTCCCATCCTCTACGGCGGCATCCTCTCGGTCGGCGTGGCATTCACGCTGCAGGTGGTGGCGCAGCGGCGCGCGCCCCCCGCGCACGCCGCCATCCTCCTGAGCCTGGAGAGCGTCTTCGCGGCCCTGGGCGGCGGTCTTGTGCTTGGCGAGCGGCTGGGGGCGCGCGGCGCTGTCGGCTGTGCCATCATGTTCGCCGGCATGATCGTATCGCAGGTCCCCCTCATTGCCGTCTCCCTTGCGGGAAGCCAGCGCCGCGTGTAGACTCCCCGCGGTCAGGCGGTAATTGCATGGGGCACACTGATCTGGACGGCGTGGCTGACATCCTCAGGAACCTGCCCGGAGTGGTCGGCGTTGCGCGGCTTGACGACGCGCAGAGGCGCACCGCCGTACGGCTGGAGGCGCAGTACGCAGGCTCTTCCGCGCTGCAGATACGCAATCTCGGGGTGGAGCTCATGGCGGTCAGAGAGGTCTGCTTTGCCCTGCTGAAGGACTGTCGATTCAGGGCCCCGAAGACCCCGACCGTCTACCTGGTGGAAGAAGGGGCGTCGGAGAACGCCCGGCAGGTGATCGACGTGGAGGGGACCCGGTACGCGGTGGTCGGCGAAGAGCTCATCGACGGCTCTCCTCCTCCCGCCGAGCCGTTCCTGGCCATCGAGAGCTCCTTTGTCATCTTTCCCGAGCGGCGGACCCGTCCCAATGTTCCCTGCACGTTCATCCTGCCTCCGATCCCCTTCCCCGAGCTGGAAGTCGAGAAGAAATCCCTGGGGATCTCGAACATCATCTCCATCAGCCCTTCCCTGGCAGCAGACACTTTCGTCCGGGAGTGCTTCAGGTTTCCCCCGACGAATGACCTGGCCACCCTGCTGATCGGCTTCAACATGCGCGGCCCCGAAGACCCGGCAGGACGCTGAGGACGGCCGGTCGCCGGGGCCCCGACACGACGACCGACTGACAGCAACGCCCCTCCACGACCGGCCCCTTCGCTAGAAGCTGTAGCGAGCCTGGAGGAACACCTCGTTGTTCCCGCTGAGCGCGCCGAAGGTCGTGGAGGGCGTTCCCTGGATCAGGTGCAGACCGATGGTGAGCTGTGCATTGTCCACGGGCACGAAGCTGACGGAAGGCGCGGCGAGAATGCCGTAGTTGTTGGGTATATCCTTCCAGTTCTTGATCTCCACGACGACCCCCAGGGGGGAAATGGTGAGCTTATCGTCGAGGAGCTTCCAGTCGAGGGCGAACACGAAGTAGTCCTCGAGGTTGCTCGCACCGCGCTCCTGGACGAAACCGTGCAGGTATTGGCCATTGAGGTACACGTTGCCGGGGAAGGTGTAGTCCCCTCCGACGACGAACTTCACGTACGGCGTCGAATCCAGGGCGGTCGACTGCTGGACGCCGTACCCGATGGAGGAGAGATCGGTCGTGAGGGTCACCTTTTCAGGAGCGAAGAGCGCCGCTTCCGCCCACACGCCGACGCCGAAGAGGGAACCTGCACAATCGGCGCCGATGATGTGCTCCCGGGGGAAGAGCAGATCAGCAGCGACGTTCACGTTGGGAGGAGAGCCAGTGACGACCACTCTGTCGACCAGCGGCAGGCTGTCCCGGGCATAGAGGTAGCTCAGGGACACGTCGAAGTCGAACACCGTGGCCTTCACCCTGAGTCCCGTGGTGATGCTGTCGACGAGATTCACCGAAGGCAGGGAAAGACTGG
>JBEKVA010000027.1:0-19257 GCA_049514475.1 Spirochaetia bacterium | reverse complement strand
CGGGATTGCCGGGTTCTGCCCCCTGTATCTTCTCCTCGGGCTCTCTTCGAAGAAAAAGAGCGCCGCGTGAGAAAGCCGGAGCCGGCGGCCGGCACGACGTCGTGCCGCGCCGCCGGATGGCAGAGTCACTTTCCCTGCCTGTGCCTGATCGGCACTTTATTTCGGGCAATGAGAACAAGGAGCGTCACATGGCTTTCATCGACGAAAAAAATGCAAAAGTAGTCCGGGAACGGCTGGCAAACCTGGCCGGCCCGGTGACCCTGGCCGTCTTCAGCCAGGAGTTCGAGTGCGATTATTGCCGGCAGACCCGCGAGCTCGCGGAAGAAGTTGCCGCATTGTCTGGCGGCAGAGTGACGGTGAAGGTGTTCGACCTCATCGCGGACAAAGCCAAGGCTGACGAGATGGGCGTCGACAAGATACCCGCCATAGCCGTGCTCGGGGCAAACGGAAAGGATTTCGGGATCAGGTTCTTCGGTATCCCCGCCGGTTACGAGTTTGCCTCCCTGCTGGAATCACTGGAACTCGTGGCCAGGGGAGACTCGGGTCTCGCCCCCGCGACCCGGGAAAAGCTCAAAGGGCTGTCAGCACCGTTGGATCTACAGGTGTTCGTGACGCCGACGTGCCCGTACTGCCCCCGGGCTGTCCTCACGGCATTCCGTTTCGCCATGGAATCCGACAAGGTGCACGCATCAATGGTGGAGGCAACGGAGTTTCCGCAGCTGGCAAACAGGTACCAGGTCTCCGGCGTCCCCCACACGGTCATGGGAGAAAGCCAGCAGCCAATGATCGGTGCGTACCCCGAGGCCGCAGCAGCGGACATGCTTCTTGCCGCCGTTCAGGGCGTGAGGGCGGTGTAGCTCCGCCGGGACGATTTCATTGCTGGCGCAGCGAAAATCGATTATATATAAGTAAACTCACGCAAGGAGCACAAGCGCGAATGAAAATCCTCATCATCGGAGGAGTGGCCGGCGGTGCGACAGCCGCGGCCAGGGCCCGCCGTATCAGCGAGACCGCCGAGATCACGCTGCTGGAGCGGGGGCCCTACGTTTCCTACGCCAACTGCGGACTGCCGTATTTCATCTCGGGCGACATCCAGAAACGCTCGAAGCTCCTCCTGCAGACACCCGAGGGCTTCGACAGCCGCTACGGCGTGAAGGTCCTGGTGGATACCGAGGCGCTGGAGATCGACAGGCAGGGAAAACGCGTTCGCGCAAAGGGACCTGAGGGAGAGGCCTGGCTCGCCTATGACGCGCTGATACTGGCGCAAGGCGGAAACCCGGTGATGCCCCCGATCGACGGGATCGGTTCTCCCAACGTGTTTCGCCTGTGGACGGTACCAGACATGGACCGCATCCAGGAGTTCATCGAGAGACAGGCGCCGAAGAGCGCCGTCATAGCGGGTGCGGGTTTCATCGGTCTTGAAATGGCGGAAGCCTTCGTGAAGCGCGGCATCTCCGTGAGCGTCGTGGAGCTTCTCCCCACCGTCATGGCGAACATGGACCCCGAGTTCGGCGGCCTCGTCAGGGAGCGGCTGGAGTCCCACAAGGTGCACGTTCTCACCGGGGTCGGGATCGCGGCGGTGCATCCCCAGTCCGCCGAGGTGCTTCTCACCGACGGCAGCAGGGTCCCCGGGGACATCGTCATGGTCTCCGTCGGGGTACGGCCCGAGCTCGCCCTCGCGCGGCAGGCCGGCCTGGCCATCGGAAAGACTGGCGGGCTCCAGGTGGACGAGCATCTGCAGACCTCCGACCCGAGCATCTGGGCCGCAGGGGACATGAACGAGATCGTCAACAGGGTGTCCGGCCGAAGGGCGCGGATCCCCCTGGCAGGCCCGGCCAACCGGCAGGGACGGATTGCCGCCTCCAACGCGTTGGGTGTCCCCATGACCTACAACGGGGCACTCGCCTCCAGCGTGCTGAAAATCTTCGATGCCACGGCGGCATTCACGGGCCTGACGGAGACCGCGGCCCGCGAAGCGGGCTTCGACGTCGGGGCGGCCGTCGTGGTGCGCGACCATCACGCCGGCTACTATCCCGGAGCGAAAGGCCTGGTGCTGAAGCTCGTCTACGAGCGGCCGACCGCCCGACTCCTGGGCGCGCAGGCATTCGGGGAGGAGGGTGTGGAGAAGCGCATCGATGCTCTCGCGGTTGCGCTTCAGGGAAAGATGACGCTGCACGACCTGGCAGAGATGGACCTCACCTACGCGCCGCCCTATTCTTCCGCGAATGACCCGATCAACATGGCGGCGTTCGTCGGGGAGAACGACCTTAGCGACTACAGCCCCTTGATCACCGCCCCGCAGCTGAAACGCCTGCTGGAAGGCCCCGCGGCCGCGCGCCCCATGGTGCTCGACGTACGGAACCTCAACGAGTACGACAGCTCGCACGTCAAGGGCTCGCTGAATATCGCGGTGGACGAGCTTCGCTTCAGGCTGGAGGAGGTGCCCCGCGGGAGGCCCATCGTGGTGCACTGCAAGTCAGGGTTTCGATCGCACCTGGCGCTGCGTATATTGAAGGAGAATGGCTGGACCGACCTGCGCAACCTGACCGGCGGCTACGTGATCGTCATGGCGCTCGGCGGGTTCGACACCGAGGAAGGCTGAGGAGACATCATGGCGAGAAACATCGTGAAGGAAAAGATTGCTGCCGGCGCGCGCATCATCGACGTGAGGACGCCGGCGGAGTTCAAGGACGGGGCCTACCCCGGGGCCATCAACATCCCGCTCTCGATTCTTCCCGTGAAGATGATGGAGCTTGAGCCCAAGACCACGCCCATCGTACTGTACTGCGCCTCGGGGGCGCGCAGCGGCCAGGGAGCGCGGCTGCTGAAGCAGGCGGGCTTCACCGATGTGATCAACGCGGGCGGGCTGGACGACATGCCAGAATGAGCGGGGAGCACGCAGCGGGCGCTCCGCACGACCATGACAAGCGGTTCCACGGCGGGGCGGAACGGCTGCGCGCCCCCGAGCGGCTTGCTCTCATGGAAATCCCGCGGGTAGTGCAGCTAAGCGCAGAGGGCGCCGATATCCTCAGCGTCCTGGACGTGGGAACGGGTGCCGGTGTGTTCGCCCAGGCCTTTGCCGAGCGCTCCCTGAAAGTGACAGGCATAGATCCGAACCTGGAGCTGCTCGAGATGGCACGAACCGGGGTGCCGGCCGCAGCCTTCGTCGAGGCAACGGCGGAAGTCCTTCCTTTTGCCGACGGCTCATTCGACCTCGTGTTCCTGGCACACGTCCTGCATGAGACCGACGATCCCGAGGCCGCCCTTCGGGAGGCGCGCCGTGTGGCGCGTACAAGAGTGGCCATCCTCGAATGGCCGTACAGGAGGGAGGACAAGGGACCGCCGCTGGAGCATCGGCTGAAACCCGAGCGGATAGCACAGGCCGCGGCGCGCGCTGGCTTCACCGCGGTGGAGCGCATCGAGCTTGTCCACATGGACTTCTACAGGATGACCCCGTGAGCTACATCCAGCCCCCCGCGCGCATCCCCTTTCTCTACCGCATGATGCTCTTCCTCGTGGAGAAGCGCCTGGGCCGGCAGCTCCTTGCCAACAGGATCCTCACCTGGTATCCCAAGGCGCTTATCGGATCCGGCGTCATGGAAGGGTTGATCGCGCACGACACCCCCGAGGTGCCGCGGCGCCTGCTCGCCTTGGTGCGGATATACACCTCGTTTCTCGTCTCCTGCGCGTTCTGCATCGACCTGAACTCCAAGGACTTCCAGCGCAAGGGGCTGAGCGACCAAGAGATCCTCGCCCTGCAGGGCAGGGTCCCGATGGACGAGGTTGTCACACTCGGTGAGAAGGAAAGGGCGGCGCTGCGCTACGTGCAGTGCATGTGCAGCACGCCTCTAGCATTTCCGGCGAACGTCGTCGAAAAGCTGAAAGAGCACTTCAGCGAGCGGGGCATCGTGATCATCGCGAGCACCTGCGCCCAGGTCAATTTCTGGGCCCGCCTGATCCAGGGCCTCGGCGTGCCTCCCGCCGGGTTCTCCGAGAGCTGCCCGATCCTGCACCTGGACTCGTACACCACCGCGAAGAAGTGACTCCGGCCAGCGGCCGCGGGTGCGCAGCGACTGCGCTGAAAATCCCGACCGCGAAATATTTGCGCGGTTCGGCGCCTCACTCCCTGCTTAGGGCCATGAAATGCCTGCAAAACGGGCCAAAATCGCACGTCCACGGCCCCCGACTTGGCACGGTCCATGCAATACAGAGGGCACGAACCATGAGGAGGCTAAACATGGCGAAGAAGATTCTCACAGTTTCATTGGTGCTCGGGTTGGCGCTGGCAGGCATGGCATTCGCAAGCGGCCAGAAAGAGCCGGGCGTCCCCGGCCAGGCAGGACCCGGCGCCGCAGACCAGAAGGTGGTTGTGGTCACCGGCAGCGTGTCGATCAACAATCTCATCCACCCCACGATCAAGAGCGGGGACAAGGTGTACGAGCTGCTGGTGCCCCGCTACCTCGTGTACCGCTCGGGTATCAAGGAAGGTGCGAAGGTCACCGTCGAAGGCTACACGGTGCAGGGTACGCCGATGCAGCGTCTCTCTGATGACGGCAACGTCGACCTGTTCGTGACAAAGGCCACCATCGACGGCAAGGACTACGACCTCTCGCAGTACCGCGGCAGGTTTGCCGGTGGATACGGCGGGTACTGCGGCGGCCCCCGCGGTCGTTGGATGGGCGGTCCTGGGCGCGGGTTCCGCGGCCCGATGATGGGCGGCGGCTGGGATAACGACGACAACCTTTAGGCGGCATTCGCCGCACACCTGCAAAGAGCCGGCGCGAGCGCTGGCTCTTTGTTTTCACAGGAGCTATCATTGCGCCGGATGGATGCACGACCCCGCGAGCTCAGGTTCCTCCTTCCCGCCTTCGTGATCCTCTTTCTCGGCCTCGCGCTGCTGGCGGTGTTCTTCATCACCGGTGAATCACGCCGGGCCCAGATCCTGGTGGAGTACGAAGCCGATAGGATAGCCTCCGGCCTGTTGGAGACTTGGAGATCCCAGGGGAGCATCGAACCCGCAAGCCTTGATCAGCGCATCCTGGGCTTCGGGATCTACAGGGCCGACGGCAGCGTGATCTTCAGCTTTGGCGATGCCCCGTCCACCCTGCGGGCCGAGGAGGCGCCGGGTGCATTCCATTACGACGAGCACAGACGGACCCTCACCCTCGAGCGCTCTCTCGGCATGGGAGGCCCGGTCCTGCAGCGCATGCTGCGGAACCGCATGATGGAGGGAATGATGCAGGGAGGGCCGCGCGGCCGAGGGCCTGGGCCGGGCTCCGGCATCGGCGGCATGGCGTTCCTGTCCATGGATATCGGCGGGTTCTATCGCACGCGCACCCTCTACGGGGCAGCCACGGTGCTCGCCCCCCTTCTGGTTGCGGGACTCGCCGCGATATTTCTCGCCCTCGTCATCAGCAACGTGCGCTACCGCCGCAGGGCCGAGGAGCAGGAAACCCTGGCCCGGCTGGGCGAATCTGCGCGGACCCTGGCCCACGAGATTCGGAACCCCCTCGGTGCCATCCGGCTCCAGACAGGCCTGCTGAGAAAGAAGATGCAGGCGGGGGCCCTGCGGGAGCTTGACGTCATCGACGAGGAGACCGAGCGGCTGAACGTCCTGGCCCGCCGGGTGGGGGACTTCCTGAAGAGCCCAGGGGGAACGCGGCAGGTGGTCGACCTGGGCGAGTTCCTCCCCGACCTGGCCCGCCGCTTCCCCTGGCCGGTGCAGGTGGATGCCGCCATGCCGCACTGGCGCGTGGCCTTCGACCGCGAGCTGCTCCGCTCCGTGATCGAAAACCTCGTGCGCAACGCCTGGGAAAGCTACGACGATGGAACGGAAAGCCGCTTCGTGGAGATTTCCCTTTCGCGGGAAGCTGCGCGCATCGTCATCGCGGTCAGGGACTGCGGCAAGGGCATCCCCCGCGGGATGCAGGAGAAAGTGTTCGACCCCTTCTATACTGACAAGATCCACGGCTCGGGGATTGGCCTTCCACTGGCCCGTCGATTCGTGGAGGCGGCCGGCGGGACCCTGACGCTTGCACCGCGCGGCAGCGGGGGCACCGAGGCGAGGGTCGCGCTGCCGGAGGGAGGAGCGTCGTGAGAGTGCTGGTCGCCGACGACGAGAAGAACATCCGCGAATCCATCGCCTCCTACATCGCCGCCGAGGGGATCGAAACTTCAACGGCGCACGACGGAGCGGCAGCCCGTGCTCTGCTGGAAACCGACGTGTTCGACGCCCTCGTTCTCGATCTGCGCATGCCGGTGATGGACGGGCTGGCGGTGCTCGAATGGCTGCGCGACGCAGGCCCCCCGGTGCCGACGATCGTCATTTCCGCCTACGGAGAGGTGAACGACGCGGTTGCCGCTATGAAACTTGGCGCACGCGACTACCTGGTCAAGCCATTCGATCCCGAGGAGCTCTTGCTGCGGCTGCGCAGGCTTTTCGCCGAGAGCTCGCTGGCCAGCCAGGCCGAAGCCGGCCGGCTGGCGGCGGGGGCAGTGGAAGACGGAGGAGGGACGTGGATCGGCGATGGTGAGAAGATGAGTGAGGTGCGCTCCCTGGTGGAAAGGGTCGCCCCGACGCCTTCCACCATTCTCATCACGGGAGAGAGCGGAACCGGCAAGGAGGTGATTGCCCGGCTGGTCCATGCCCTCTCCGCCACGCCCAACGGCCCGTTCGTTGCCATCAACATCGGCGGCATACCCGACACGCTGCTGGAGAGCGAGCTCTTCGGCTACGAGAAGGGCGCCTTCACCGGCGCTGCCGACCGCAAGCGCGGAATGCTGGAGCTCGCCTCCTCGGGGACGCTCTTCCTCGACGAGATCGGCGACATGCCCATGGCGCTGCAGGTGAAGCTCCTCCGCGTGCTGCAGGAGCGCCGCGTGCAGCGCCTCGGGGGCACCACCGCCATCCCGATCAACGCCCGGGTCATCGCGGCGACCAACCGTGACCTGGAAGCACTCCTGAAGGAAGGGAAGTTCCGCGAGGACCTCTACTACCGGCTGAATGTCATCCGCATCCAGGTGCCGCCGCTGCGTGAGAGGCGCGAGGACATTCCCCGTCTCGCCGGGCTGTTCCTGGAAAAGCTGAACAGGGAACGCGGGCGCAAGGTGAGCGGGCTGGAGCCAGATGCGCTGGCACGTCTGCGGGCCTACGCGTTTCCCGGCAACGTGCGCGAGCTGGAAAACAGGATCGAGCGCGCCCACATCCTCTGCGCGGGGGACCGTATCAGCGCCCGCGACCTTGGGGAGCCGTTCGCAAGCCCCGCGCGCACCCCGAAGCAGGGCAGGCTGAAGGACCAGGAGAGAGAGATGATCGAGAAGGCCCTGGCCCGCAACGGCGGCAATCGGACAAAGGCGGCCGCCGAGCTGGGCATCAGCCGGCGGACGCTGCAGAACAGGCTGCGAGAGATGGACGCCTGGTCGTAACCGCGCTCACATTCGCTTCTCCTGGTTTGCCGCTCCCCATACTTTTTGCCAGGATCTCGTCCCGATCCTTGTCCTTCATAAAGCGCTCCATCAACAAGGCGATGAGAAGGATCCCTCCCAGGTCAACGATCAGCCGTGTCACGGTGAACCGTGCTCCCATGCTAGTAAGCTCGAACATCAACATCGGGATCTTGGTCGTCGACCAGGCACCAAGAAGAATGAGCACGTTCCGCATGCTGGCTCCTTTTTTCAGCAGCACCTGGGCCACCGGAAAGGCGGCATACAGAGGACCAGCGGCCGCCGAGCCCAGAAAAAATGCAAGGAGGATTCCCCGCCAGCCGGAGCCCGCTCCCATGAGCTTGATCATCCGCTCGCGGGGCACCCACACGTCCAGGAGCCCCAGGATAATGAAAATCGGCGGAAGGACGAGCAGCATCTCCTTCAGGTTGCTCAGCGTGATATCAACGGCCCGAGTGCCGGCGCCGCGATTGGCAAACCACAAGGCCAGGGCTGCTCCCACGGCAAGAACGAGAAACAAGTACCGTCTGACAGATCCAAAGCGTGGTGCGGTTTTCACGGCCTTCCCCTATAGAGACATCATGATGCCCACGATCAAAGCCACAAGGAGTGAAAAGAGATACGCCAGCCCGTTCCGCAGCAGCGCGACCTTGCCGTTGAACGTGGAAATCTCGGCCGGCAAGGTGATGATGCCGACCATCATGAGGGTCGAAACGAAGGCAGCGATCTGCATGTATCCTGCCCCTCCCTTGAGGAGCATCGCAGCGGTGGGAAATGCAATGAACCCGGGTATCAGGGTAATGGACCCGATGGCTGAAGCCAGCAGTGTCCCTCCCCATCCGGATGAGGAACCAATGAGATTTTGTATGGTCTTCGGATCGAAGACCGCGAGGAGGATGCCGATCACCACGATGATGCCGAGGAACTGCGGCAGGATGCCTTCAAGGGATTTCCATGCCTTGCGGAGAGCCTGCCCCGTCTTTGCCCTGTCTGCAAAGAAAGAGAATGAGAGAAGCAGGAGCGCGAGGCCGTAAAATACGATACCCGTTACCACGAGGCTATTCCCTTTCTTAATCGCCGCGTTCGATTGTTATGGAGATGGGCGCTGGCAAGGCGACGCCTCCGGCAACCTGGACTGACTTGAAAATGCCGCTGGGCACCGCGCAGCCGGCGCAGCACCCTTTCAGGTGGGCACGGGCGGCGGTGGTTGTGTGAAACCCGCATACACCCGCGTTGATCGTCGTGTGTATCATGTGCTTTTGATGAACTCCGCCAGGATCGAAAGGGGAGGAAAAGCAATCGCTTCCTCCTCGCATTGGTGGGAGCAGCTGCTGCAGCCCACGACGCATTGGAACGGCTCGGTCACCTTGGGATTGTTGGCAGCATCATCCCACCCGTATACCCCGTGGCTGCAGAACTCGAAGCATTTCCGGCAGCCCACGCACCTAGCCAGGTCAACCGTCGGATGCCAGGGAATCTGTTCCCGCGGCGTCCCTTTCCATACACCGTACTGCTTCATCGTCAGACCTCCTTTCCTGCGGCGGATGGGACAGTCTTCATGTCCGCCGAGCCGACATCACGAACCACGATGAGGGCAAGAACCACCAACACCGCCAGTGCCAGGGAGTAGGCGCCGTACAACTGCGAGAAGCCTCCCGTAGTGATCAAGCGTCCCCCGATAGCGGTCCCAATGCCACCCCCGCCCATGAAAGCGAATGCCACAAGTGACATGGCCATCCCGCGCGCCTTGGAAGCGAACTCGGTTGCTATGGTCAGCAGGGTCGAATGGGCAAGCATGAATCCAATCCCCAGCAACCCGACCCCCGCGACGAACGCTGGAAGCGCGCCACCGGCAAAGAACACAACGGCGTCCGCTGCACACGCGAGGAGGAGGCCTGCCGTGAGGACGGATCGTCTTCCGAGCCTGGCAGCAAGGCGTCCGCTGAGCCTGCCGCCAAGCACCGCCATGACGCCGAAGGCCGTCATGATGAGCCCGATGACCAGGTTGTCGAAATGGTAGTTGCGGGCAATGTAGGCGCCAAGGTAGGAAAAGCTCCCGAGGATAAGGATTCCCTCCAGGAGCACAACCACGTAGGTCAGAACACTCGCCCGGTTTTTCAGCAGCCCAACGAATGGCGCAATCATCCTGCTTTGTGGATTGCGTTGGGATGGTATGCGGCTGCCAATGCTCAGAAGCAGAGTGGTAGCGATGACGGAAAGGCCCGCGTAGGTGGCAAAGACCCCTCGCCAGCTCACCAGGTAGGCGATTGTGCCGCCTATGGCCATGCTCAGCCCCTGGCCGAGAAACGACACGCCCATGAAAGTCCCGATGGCACCCTGTCTCTCTTCCATGGGGAAAAGATCCCCGATCAGCGCAAGGGAGATGGGCATGACCGAGGCCGCGAAGACTCCCGTCAGGGCCCGGTAGAGCGCCAGGCCGGTCAGCGTTGCTCCAAGAGCGGACAGTCCCGTCCCGATGGTGAACGCGATCATGGCAACCGTTATGACCTGCCGCTTGCCGAAGCGATCCGCGAGCGGACCGAAGACAAGCTGAAACACTCCGAAGGGAATCATGTACGCGGTGATCAGGAGACCGGCCCTGACAGGATCCACGCCGATTCCGGCCGCAATCGAGGGGAGGATGGGGGAAACGACCCAATTGTCGGCCATGACCACGAAGCCTGAAAGGCCGAGAATTGCCAGTATCGAGCTCTTCTTCATGGCCGCGCTCACCGTGTCCTGATCAGATCTTTGAGCTGTTCAACAGTGGGATTCTTGCCCTGGAGCACCACCGTGCCGTCGATGACCAGCGCCGGCGTCGACATGACACCCCTCTGGATGATCTGCTGGATGTCGGTCACCTTCTCCACCACTGCCTGCACTGCGAGCTCTGCGATAGCCTTTTTAACGTTCTGCTCCATGCTCATGCACTTCGGGCAGCCCGTTCCCAGTACTTCGATTTTCATGTTTCTCTCCTTCTCCTGATTGCGGGCCCGGGAGCCCGCCTTCATTCATAGAACGATGTTGAACAGGTATCCGACAATCAGGATGCCGAAACCGACGACGCCAACGAATGTAGCGATCAGCGGCATCCTGAGAACTTTGCGAAGAATAATCATCTCCGGAAGCGAAAGCCCGATGACGGACATCATGAATGCGAGCACTGTCCCCAGCGCGGCACCTTTTTCAAGCAACGCCTGCACAATGGGGATGATTCCCGCGGCATTGGAGTACATGGGAATGCCGATGATCACCGCAAGGGGAACCGACCACCATGCTCCCTTGCCCATGATCGAGGCCATGAGATCCTGGGGCACGTACCCGTGTATGCCGGCCCCGACCGCGATTCCCGCAAGAACGTACGGCCATACCTTGCCGACAATATCCTTCACCGCGTCACGGCCAAGGGACAAACGCTCCGTCCAGCTCATCTTCGTCTCTGGTCCGGCCGCGGAGGACATCGGGGCAGTGGCGTATACCCAGCCTTCCACCCAGCGCTCCAGGCGCAGCTTCCCGATCACCCAGCCAGCGATCATGGCGATGACAAGGCCCGTTCCAAGGTAGAGCGCTGCCACCTTCCAGCCGAAAAGCCCGAACAGAAGGACAAGCGCCACCTCGTTGATCATGGGAGCGGCGATGAGGAAGGAGAAGGTGACTCCGAGAGGGACCCCTGTCGTTACGAAGCCGATGAACAGCGGCACCGCCGAGCAGGAACAGAACGGAGTCACCACACCCAGCAGGGAGCCCAGCACATTGCCCAGGGCTTCCCGCCTGCCGGCAAGGAGCCGCCGGGTTCGTTCCGGGGTGAAGAAGGAGCGTATGATTCCCACCCCGAAGACAACAACCAGCAGGAGCATCAGGACCTTAGGGCCTTCGTAGATAAAGAATGCAATTGCGGAGGCAAGCCTGGTGCCGGTCGACATGCCCAGCGCCCCATAGACGAGCCAGGTGGCAAATCGCTCCAGGTTGCTGTACGCGAGCCACCAGCCCGCTGCCGCCGCCAATGCGAGAAGCAGCCAGAAAATCCACTTGCCCTCTGGGCGCTTCACGCCTTTTCCAACGGCAGAACGCCGCTGGACATCGCTGCTCATTTGGCGCGCTCCTTTGCCTTACCCACTGCCGGCCCCGCTGCGAAAAGCTTCTTCTTGAACCAGAGGGAGACATTCACGAGGCCGATAAGCACCGGCACTTCAACCAGGGGACCTATCACCGCGGCGAAGGCTACCCCCGAACCGATTCCGAATACCGCCACGGCCACGGCGATAGCGAGCTCGAAGTTATTGCTGGCCGCGGTGAAGGAAAGGGTGGCGGACTTGGGGTAATCGGCACCAACGGCGCGGCTCATGAAGAAGCTGGCAAAAAACATCACCAGAAAGTAGATCAGGAGCGGGATGGCGATCCTTACCACGTCAAGGGGAATCTGCACGATGAGGTTGCCCTTCAGGCTGAACATCACGATGATCGTGAAAAGCAGCGCAACGAGGGTGATCGGGCTGATCTTCGGGATAAACTTCCCGTGGTACCACTCCTTGCTCTTCACCCTGACCAGGATGAACCGCGTGAAGAACCCCGCGATGAAGGGGATGCCAAGATAGATGAAAACGCTCTTTGCGATCTGGCCGATGGTGACGTTGACCGCCACGCCCTTCAGGCCGAACACGGGCGGGAGAATGGTGATGAAAACCCAGGCGTACACGCTGTAGAGAAGCACCTGGAAGATGCTGTTGAAGGCGACGAGCCCCGCCGCGTACTCGGAGTCCCCCTTGGCCAGCTCATTCCAGACGATCACCATGGCGATGCAGCGCGCCAGGCCGATCATGATCAGGCCCGTCATGTAGGCGGGGTAACCGTGAAGGAAGATGAGCGCCAGGGCGAACATGAGAATCGGGCCGATCACCCAGTTCTGAACCAGCGAGAGACCAAGCACTCTCCAGTTCTTGAACACGTCGCCCAGCTCCTCGTAGCGCACCTTGGCCAGGGGAGGATACATCATGAGGATCAGCCCGATCGCGATGGGAATGTTCGTCGTGCCGACCTGGAAGCGGTTGATGAAGCCTTCAACGCCCGGAATGAAGTAGCCAAGGGCCACTCCCACCGCCATGGCCAGGAAGATCCACAATGTGAGAAAGCGGTCCAGGAACGAAAGCCTGCCTATGGTGCGTGTTTTCATCTGTCCTTCCTCCGTACAGTCTTGAAAGCTTATTCGGCCAGTTCGCTCTGGTCCTTTTGAATTGCCAGGATCACGGCATCGGCGCACTTGAAGAAGTTCAGGATGCAGGGAATGCGCAGCGAGTAATAGATCGATGCCCCCCGCTTCTCGTCCTGGACAACCCCGGCGTTTTTCAGAACGCTCAGGTGCTTGGAAATTGTCGACATGTCGCTGCCGATGAGCGTGGTGAGCTCGTTGACGCAGTGCTCGTGCTCGGCGAGCCTGTCAACGATGTACAGACGGCTGGGGTGGGCGAGTGCCTTGATGACGGCGGCGCGCCGTTCGTATTTTCGGGCTGTCTTTGTATCCATGGTTATTTGGCAGTTTAGCCAAATAACCTGATTCTGTCAAGAGGAGAAAACGGCCCGCTGCGTCTTGGGCCTTGCTCATCTTGGGGGCAACCGAGAAAATTCTTGACCATTTCGGTTGCAGGCGGAACCGTGACCGGTTGGCTCGGCGCTCAAAAGGCAGCCGGTGTGAGGACGGCGCAGGTGTTGAGAAATGAATAAGGTGGAGAGCCCCGCTCAGCTCGCGGGGCCACGTTCAGGAATCATGATGGCAGTCCGCACCGTGTGCGTGGCTCTCGTGGGCAGCACAGAGCACGCCGGAATCAGAGAGCGCCCCGGAGGCAAAGAGCTCGGCGGCAGCACGGGCGCTGCCTGATGCGCCGCGGATCACCGCGATGCCGTGAGACTCCAGAACATTGACGGCCCCTTGTCCCATGTTGCCCGCTACCATTGTGGTAACACCCATGCGCGCCAGGATGGAGGCGATGTTCGACTTGCACCCGCAGCCCTCGGGGGAGGCTACCTTTTCCTCTGAAACGATCCTCTTCCCTTCATCGAGGGAGTACACCATGAAATGCTCACAATGACCAAAGTGCGCATCCACCTGCCCATCCCTCGCGGGAACTGCTACCTTCATCGGTCTTTCTCCTTCATCGTCCACTATGACATTTCCCCCGCCAATGCGGAGGCATTTCCCGTTGATGATCGCGTCGGCAATGACGCGCCGCGCGGACTCAAGGATGCGCCCGAAAGTCTGCCGTGATACCCCCATGCGGAGGGCAGCCGCTTCCTGGTAGAGCCCCTGCAGGTCTGCCAGCCGGATTGCTTCGGCCTGGTCGAGACTAAGGGTCACCTGGTCCAGGTTCCTCGCGGGTATTCCTGCCGGCTTGAATGCAAGGGATTCAAGACCGGGCCGTACCCGCCTTTCGTTGAATGGCCGTGGCATGAAAAGATATTATGAGCTTATGCCCATAATGTCAAGCGGCAGACGGTTCAACGTGCGCCTGGCGGCAAAAAAGAGCCCCGCCCGGAAGGAGGCGGGGCAAGAGCAGGAAGAACCGCATGTGCGGCAGGAAAGACGGTATTTTTTTACTTCGGGCTCAAGGGCGTGTAGGTTTTCGCGGGGTCGTAATCGCCTTCCCGTGTCTCCCCCTGGAGGCTGGGAATGGTGAAAACCTGCCCCGGTTCGATGAGGTCGGGATTGTTGGGATCCCCGATGATGTTCTTGTTCGCCTCGTAGAGAGTTTTCCATTTCCACGGATCGTTGTACACGAACGGGAACCCGGCAATTCTCCAGAAGCAGTCCCTCTTTTCCATATTGAGACGTACCGTGTAGGTGGCAGGCAGGGGGGCTTCCTCGGCGGTCGCGGGTTTTGGAGCGGCGGCAATTCCTTTGACGTCCTTCAGCGCATCGATGGCCGCCTGGGAAAAATGGATGCTCTGAGGGTAGTCTTCCGCGTCCAGCTGGGTCTTCGCGTTGGTGACATCGCCGGAGGCCTCATTGTACTCTTTCTGGTAGTTCACGTCCGCCTTGAGGATGTTCTTCGCAAAGGACAGCCGCTCGGTGGCTCTCTGCAGCCAGCCGTTGGCCCTGTAGAAGTTCATCTTCTGTTCCACCCAGGCGTCGGACTTCTGGAAATTGTCCTTGGCCTCTTTCGCCAGGGCGGCGGCGGTATCATAGTCGCCGTTCTGGTAGGCCTGCTCCGATTGCTGCTGCTGCTGCACCGCTTTCTTGTAGAACTCGTTGTCCAGGAGAGACTGCGCCCCGAGGCTCGCCGCACCGAGGACCAGGAGCGCGCAGGCGCCGATCAGGATGCCGATGGATTTTCTCATTTCCCGCCTCCCTGCGTTTGATCAGCGAAGCCCTCGGTCTTCAGGGTCGAATCCGCCGTGACGGCGGTATTCTTCGCATTCGCCTCGCTCTCACTGGCCGCCTTCATGGCAGCATCCGCCGCCGCCTTCTTGTCCCGCGCGCTCGCCGCGGCCGCGGTGAACATGTCGGTGGCCTGCGGGAAATCCGCAGCCGCCGATGCGATGTCAAGCGCGTTCTTTTCCTTCACGGCCCGGTCGGCCACGACGACCGCCTTGTCGTAGTCGTCCTTCACCGCGACGCCCGCCTTCGCGCTGTCAGCGTCCTTTCGCGCGGCATCCATCTTTGCCTGGAGGCCGGACAGATACAGCGCACCGCCCTTGGCTATCACTGCGGTGTACCCGGCGATCGCCTTGTCCAGCGCCGCCTTCGACGCCGTGTTGTCCTTGTTGTATGCATCCTGTCCCGCCGCGAAATCCTTTTCCGCCGCGGCATACTCGGCAGTGTCGTAGTCGCCGAGACTGTAGGCATCCGCCTGTTGTTTCAGCGCCTTCGCCCTGGCGAGCTCTGCCTCGGGCAGGGCGCCCGCGGCAGTCGGCTTCGGCTGCTCCACCGGCTGTTCCACCGGCTTCGGCGCCGTCGCGCAGGAGACCACCAAAGCGAGGGCCGCGAACAGCGCCGCCCCCCTGATCGCCTTCTTCATCCTTTTCTCTCCTTCTTCTGAAAAGCACTTACTTTCGGGGACGCAGAGCCCGTCCCCTTCTCACCCATTGCTCCTTGCTTCCTTTCCGCGGAGGGAAACGTAGACCTGATTGCCCCGCTGAGTGTAGCTGACTTTCCCCTGGTGGGCCAGCCATCCCAGCGCCTGGTAGGCAATGACGCTCCTTTCCTCCAGCTGCTCGGAGAGAAGGAGCAGATTGATTTCCCCGGATTTGCCCAGGATGCGTCCGATCCGTTCAGCGCATTCCTCAATTTTCTGCAGCATCGTTGTCAGCAAAGATGACGCAAAGATGCCAGGAAGGGCATCATGCGGAGGATGTTTTCCCTGTCGTAATTCTACTCTCCCATTTGTCGTTTTTCGACGACATGGCCGAGGGGGGGTGCGCCTCCTCGGCATTGCCCGTCGCGGCAGGGCTGCCGTGTCTTTCCTTGCCGAGTCAGCTCCGGATGTGCATCATCATAGTCGGGAGCCACGGCATGCCGAAACTCAGCCTGAAACATCTCGCAAACCTGCCCCTTTTCCGTTACTCCGCCGCGGTGGCTGCCATCGGCCTGGCATTCCTCCTGAGGCTGATTCTTTCCCTGATCGCGGGACCCGACTTCCCCGAGTACCTCGTCTTCTATCCGACGGTCATGATCGTCGCACTCCTGGCGGGCCTGTGGCCGGCGCTGCTTGCAAGCGTGGTGTCCGCGGTGTTCGTCGCCCTCTGGATCCTGCCCGAGCCTCGCCCCGTCGCCTTCACCCGGACGGCGAACTATGTCGGGCTTGGCCTTTTTGTCGTCGTCTGCGCGTTCCTCGCCATGGTGGCCGAGCTGTACCGCCGCAGCCGCCAGAAGGCCGCCGCCTACGACAAAGAGCAGGCGCTGCGGGAAAGCCAGGAGGCGCTCCGTCAGCAGGCTGAGCTCCTGAAGCTCTCCTTCGATGCCATCATCGTGCGGAGAATGGACGGCGGCATCGAGAGCTGGAACCGGGGGGCGGAGGAGCTCTACGGGTATCCGGAGGAGCTGGCCATCGGCAGCATTCCCGCCGAGCTGCTTGCCACCGAGGGGACCCTGCCCGCCGCGGACATCGCGGCCGCGCTGCGCGAGCACGGCCACTGGGAGGGAGAGCTGCGCCACCGCACGCGGGACGGCCGCGTGGTGATCGTCTCCTCCCGCCAGCACATCGGGCGGGGGTTCGATGGCAGGGAGCGCGTGCTGGAGATCGACCGCGACATGACCGACCGCAAGCACGTACAGGAGGAGCTGCAGAAGGCGCACGACGAGCTGGAAGAGAAGGTCCAGCAGCGCACCTTCGACCTGCAGAGGGCCAACCGCATGCTGCTGATGGTGAGCATGTGCGACCAGGCGCTGGTGCAGATCTCCGACGAGCTGGAGCTGATGCAGGTGATCTGCCAGATCATCCAGGACGAGGGGGGCTACCCCCTGGTATGGGTGGGCCTCGCGGAGCAGGATGGCGCGCGGAGCGTTCGCCGGGTGGCGTCCGTGGGGGACCGCGACGGGTTCCTTGACGGCATCCGCATAAGCTGGGGCGGAGAGGGAGAGGATGAGGACCCCATGGGAAGGGCCATCCGGACTGGCGCGCCCATCCTCAGCGGGGACCTCTCCCGGCTGCCGGATGCAACAGCCTGGAAGACGGAGGCGTTGCGCCGGGGGTTCCGCTCCATGGCGAGCCTGCCCCTGATGAGCAGCCAGAAGAACGCCTTCGGCGCGCTGGTCATCTACGCCGACAAGCGTCCCGGGTTCGACGCGGGGCAGATGAGCCTGCTGAAGGAGCTGGTGGACGATCTTGCCTTCGGCATCATGTCCCTGCGGGCGCGCACGGAGCGCGACCGCGCACAGCGCGCCCTGGAAACGAAGGCCTCCCAGCTGCAGATCCTCGCCGCCGAGCTTGTGCGCTCGGAGGAGCGGGAGCGCAAGAGGATCGCGCAGCTCCTGCACGATCAGCTGCAGCAGATCCTCGCGGCGGCGCTCTACGGCCTGGAAGGGTTCCGCGGCGCGCGCCGGGGAGCGGCGGTGCACGAGAACATCGCCAGCATGAGCCAGCTGCTGAAGGAGAGCATGCGGATCTCCCGCTCCCTGACCTCCGAGCTCAGCCATCCCGCGCTCTCCGAGCCTGATCTGCGCGAGGCGCTCACCTGGATCGCCGGCTGGATGAAGGAGAAATACGGCCTGACGGTGGAATTGAAGATCTCCCGGGCGGTCATCCTGGAAGCCGAGGAGAAGCGCATCACGCTGCTGCAGGCTGTCCGCGAGCTGCTGTTCAACGTGGTGAAGCACGCGGGAGTGAAAACGGCGCGCCTGACGTTGAGCACCACCACCGACGGCCGGGCGCTCATCAGCGTCAGCGACAAGGGAGCCGGCTTCGACGTGGCACGCATCAGCGCCATGGAAAGCGGCACAGGCGGCATCGGCCTGTTCAGGATTCGCGAGCGCCTTTCACTGGCCGGCGGCGGGCTGGAGTACGCGAGCACCCCCGGCAAGGGCAGCCGCTTCACCGTCTGGGTGCCGGCGCAGCAGGCCGGCCGGCGCAGGAAAGCGCTCCCGCAGCAGCCGTCCCCGGAACAGCCGGCGCCGCCGGTGAGCCGCGCGCGGGCTCCCGGCTCGCGGATACGGGTGCTGCTGGTGGATGATCACATGGTGGTGCGCAACGGCCTGGCCCTGCAGCTGAAGGAACAGCCGGACATCGAGGTGGTGGGGGAAGCCGCTGACGGGGCCGCCTCCATCGCGCTGGTGCGCGCCCTGGCCCCCGATGTGGTGACAATGGACGTCAACATGCCCGGCATGAACGGCGTGGAGGCCACGCGCGCCATCCACGCGCATTTCCCCGACGTGTGCATCCTGGGGCTCTCGATGTTCGAGGAGAGCGAGCAGGCCTCCGCGATGCGCGCCGCAGGCGCCACGGAGTACTTCTCAAAGAGCGCCTCCTTCGACAGCCTCCTTGCCGCCATCCGCGCGGGGGCGCGGCACAGGCGCGTGCGCCCGCGCCCGCGGGCGAAGGCGGCGGCCAAGCGATGAGGAGAGGAGTACCGGGATGCTGAAGGTCATCATCTGTGACGATCACCCCATTGTCCGCGCCGGCATGCAGAAGATCATCGACAAGGCGGGGGACATAACGGTGGCGGCGGAGGCCGGTTCGGGGTACGAGCTGCTGGAGAAGCTGCGGGCCGAGCGTTTCGATGTCGTGATCCTCGACATCTCCCTCCCCGGCGCGAGCGGGCTGGACATCCTGAAATCCATCCAGGGCCTCTCCCCGCGTCCCGCGGTCATCGTGCTCAGCATGCATCCCGAGGAGCAGTACGCCATGCGCGCTCTGAAGGCGGGGGCTGCCAGCTACATGGAAAAGGACAGCGCGCCGGCGGAGCTGGTCGGCGCCATCCGCAAGGTCGCGCGGGGCGGGCGGTACATCGGGGCGGGGCTGGCTGAGCGGCTGGCCTCGGCGCTGGACACCGAGGGGAAGAAACCGGGCCACGAGAATCTTTCCGATCGCGAATACCAGGTGCTGTGCCTGCTCGCATCAGGAAAGGCGGCCAAGGAGATCGCCGGCGAGCTCAATCTCGGCTCAAGCACCGTGGGGACCTATCGCTCGCGGATCATGACGAAGCTGGGCCTGAAGAACACCGCCGACCTGGTCCGCTACGCCGTCAACAACCACCTGGTGGAGTAAGACCGGCCCGGCCCGGCACCCGCGGCAGCGGCATGCCGGGGGGCGATTGCAATCACCCTTCCAGTATCGTGATCTTCTTTTCGATGGGCCCAGCCGAGCGCAGGGTAGCCATGACTGAGCA
>JBEKVA010000026.1:0-19280 GCA_049514475.1 Spirochaetia bacterium | reverse complement strand
TCCGCCCTGGGGGGAGACCTTTTCAACCCCAGCGCTCTCGGGCAGCTTGCTTCATGCGCACTTGCCAACAAGCATCTGGTTGCATGCCTGTCAAGCCTCGACCGCTTCGACGACCATGAGACCCATCAGACCATCAAGGTGAATTATGGGGCGCTGAACGTCGAGGAGTTCGGCTCGGTCTACGAGGGTCTTCTGGAAAAAGACCCCGTCATTATTCAGATCGATGGGAGGCCTCGTTTCTCCTTCAAGGCGGGTGAGGGGCGGTCCTCTTCGGGCTCGCACTACACCCCTGAGGAGTTGACCCATCCCCTTATCCGTCACTCGCTGGACCACGTGATAACCGCTCGGCTCAAACAAACTGACCCCGAGAAGGCCCTGCTTTCCATACGGGTGTGCGATCCCGCGTGCGGAAGTGGTCATATCCTCCTGAACGCTGCCCGTAGGATAGGGCTGGAGCTTGCACGAGTGCGGTCCGGAGTGGAACAGCCATCGCCGCCGGATATTCGAGAGGCGGTACGCGATGCCATCCGTCATTGCCTTTACGGTGTGGATAAGAACCCCCATGCCGTGGAGTTGTGCAAGGTTGCCCTGTGGCTGGAATCCCACGGCCCGGGTGAGCCGCTGGGATTTCTCGACCACCATATAAAGAGCGGCGACTCTGTTGTTGGGATCGCCCGACGCGATGAGCTGCTGGAAGGGATTTCCGGCGAAGCCTTCAAGAGGCAGCCAGGCGACGATGCGACAGCCTCCGCGCTCGCAAAGCGCAACCGAAAGGAGCGGGAGACCCGGGGACAGATTGCGCTGGACCTGGACGAGCCCACCCGCGACAACCTGGATGCGATTCGCAGGGGCCTGCTTACTGTCGACGGGATGAGCGAATGCAGCATCGAGGAAATCGGGGAAAAAAGGCTTGCCTACGAAAACCTCGTGTCCCAGAGCGAATGGATCCGGCTTCGCGACCTTGCGGACGTGCTCACTGCGCAATTCTTTATTCCTAAGACTGAGGAAAACAAGAGCGCCCTGGTCACCGACGGCGACTACCTTCAGTATGTGGCGGGCGGAAGCGGCAGTATGTACGAGGCTCGGGTCAAGGCCGCGCGCGGGACTGCGCGGGAGCGGAGATTCTTCCACTGGTTCGTAGAGTTCCCCGATGTATTTGGGGATGGCGGGTTCGACTGCATCCTCGGGAACCCGCCGTTTTTGGGGGGACTGAAGATATCCACGAATCATGGCGAAAGATATCTGCATTACCTTCAATCTCAATATGCTCCCGCGCGGGGAACATGCGACCTGGTCGGCTATTTCTTCCGTAGGAACTACTCCCTTATCAAGGACGGTGGCTATTTCGGTCTGATAGCAACCAACACTATCGCTCAGGGCGGCACTCGCGAGGGATCGCTTGAGCCGATCACGCGACAAGGGGGAGAGATTGTCTTTGCGATCCGCTCGATGAAGTGGCCCGGACTCGCGGCAGTATCTGTGTCGCTTGTAGCTATGCACAAGGGGAAATGGGGTGCTCAGCGATTCCTAGACGGCCTGGAAGTGGCCCGCATCACCCCGTACCTCGACGATTCGGAGATGATAGGAAACCCGTATAGCCTGAAAGAGAACGCCGGGAAAGGATTCATCGGTTCGTATGTTCTCGGCATGGGCTTCGTGCTGGAGCCCTACGAAGCCCTGGCTCTCATCCAGAAGGATCCCCGGAATAAGGATGTGCTTTTCCCTTACCTGAACGGTGAGAACCTCAATGGCAGTCCCGATCAGTCGCCGAGCAGGTGGGTGATACAATTTGACGAAAGGGACGAGGAGAAGGCACGGTCATATCCGGATTGTTTTGGAACAGTCGAAAAAAAGGTAAAGCCTGAAAGAATAGTTAAGGATGCCAAGAAATACCCCCGCATGGTAAATGAATGGTGGAAGTTCTGGAATAATCGACAGGAGCTTGCCCACGCCATCGCACGCCTTGAGAGGGTGATGATAATTAGCCGCGTAAGCAAAACTGTGGCCATAGCGTTCGCAAGCAAAGCTAATGTGTTTTCTGAACAGGTCGTTGTATTCGCGTTTTCAAGATACTCCGTCTTCGCTCTTATGCAATCTGCCTTCCACTATTACTGGTCATGCAAAAATAGCTCGACCATGAAAGGCGATCTTCGTTACGCCCCCTCCGACTGCTTCGAAACCTTCCCATTCCCTACCTGCCTTCGTGAACGCGCGACCGCCGACACCTCTGTGCTGGAATCCATCGGCCGCGAATACTACCAGCACAGACAAGCGCTCATGTCCAACATGCAGCTCGGGCTCACAAAGACCTACAATCTGTTCCACGATGCAGGGATCGTTCCAGGCGCCACTGATCTTTCTGCACTGGAATCGCAGCTCAAGAAATCCGGCGCAAGGATCGGGGCCATGGAAGCCGCAACCCGCGTCCAGACGCTCCGCGACCTGCACGTAAAAATGGATGCGGCAGTGCTCGCCGCGTACGGCTGGTCGGGTCTCATCCTCGGTCATGACTTCCATGCCGTAGACTTTCTCCCCGAGAACGACCGCGTGCGGTTTACAATCAGCCCTCAGGCCCGCCGCGAGATACTCAAGCGCCTGCTGGCGCTGAACCATCGCTATCATGCGGAGGAACAAGCGGCGGAGGAGACGAAGCCGAAGAAAAGCGGGAAGCGGAAACAAGCGGGGCACGGGCCGGAGCTGGGGCTGTGATCAGACCACACGTCCCGGCCGACGAGATTGGCAAAGGTACGGACATCCCTTTTTCGTATGCTGGATGCGTCCCTACAGCGATGGCCCAGGTACTTTGACGTTTATGCATCGCGAAATTGAGGGGTTGCAAGACCTCCGTAAAGGTTAAGACACCGCTCAGGCTGCTATTTCAGCGGTTTCACGCCGCCTTTACGTCCGAGACCAAATGCGATCCGGTAGACATCGGGCATCTGGACGCGGCCATCGGAGAGGCGCGCGACGATGCCCAGTTCTTTGAGATCTTCAAGAATCCCTTCCGGGCCATCCTCTAAATGCCGTGGGGGAAGCTTAACCGCCTCCTGTCTACCCGTCCGGTTTTTGAGCTTTTCAATTGCTTTGGATTCCAGCCAAACACTGATCATATCACTAGCTTCGCAGGGGATGATCAATCTACGGTCTCCGAGTGGTTTCATCAGTACCGGTACCCACGGATAGTCTTCTAGGACAACCTCATTTTTCCTAACCTCGGAGGCCTTCGCTACGCCTTCTTGTATTGATCGGGGATCAAGCGCGTAGCCCCAAGTCTTATCATGCGCATTCTGAGCTGCTTCCCGCAAAGCAGCGAATAGGCTCCGCGGACTGACCTGTTCACGGCCGTCCATTAGATGATTCACCAACCAGGTGTAAGGAATGCCTCTCTTGTGGCCACTCTCACCCCTGGCCATTGTCGGGCCTGCTATCGCATGGAAGAGCATCTTCTGCCTGTCTTCGTCGTACCTAAGCTCTTGAGGAAGAACCCAAGATTCACTCTTCTTGATGAGACGCCAAGACAAGTTGAACTCTTTATCCGAATTCTGCCGAAAACGATCTCCGTTCTGGGGGGCGTTTCCTAGCCGCTGGAAGAGGAGCGCGTAAAGGTCGGCACGCCGCCATGTGAGGACGATGGTCTTCGAAAGTAGCTTTGACGCGTCCGGGAAGGACGTTATCTTTTCGTCTTCCAGCATATCTGGACGTACAAAGAGTTTGATCCGTATGTTCGTATAAGATCGGATTTCCAGAGCCATCTGGAAAAGTGCTCTCACAATAGGCCGAATGCTCTGCCAGTCTTCGGCCATTCTGTCGAGGGCATCGAATAGAATGAGTGCCTTTTTCCCCTCGTCTCTAAGCTTCTTGTCTTTTTCCCTAAGCGCACCGTCAAAGAGCTCTGGATTGTCACGAATCCATTGTGCTTTTACTTCCCATACATTCTGTTGCATTGGAAAGGGGTGCGGCAGGCTTAGATTGGTACCTATGACCGAACGCCAGATATAACGCGGCTCAAATTTTTTCTTAACCAAGCGGCCAATTGCATCCTGGCTAGGAAAGGAATCCAGCGGGCTTCCCCCAAATCCTTTAGTTATAATGTTTTCGCCAATTTGGCCGATTTCCGGAAACGCCTTCGCAAGATAAGCTTGGTGTTTTGGTGAATCAAGATAGGTCCACCAAAAACTTTTGCCCGATCCCCGTATTCCTGACACGATTGAAATGTCTGGATCGAGCGCGAGGGCGTGGCTTTGAGGAACATAGGAGAATCCAGGCTCGAGATTTGGTTCCGCAGATGCCTGGTCTGTATCCGGCAGAGCTTCTAGAATAGCCCCCCTCATGAATTGAACATCGAAGGGTAATCTCATGCCGTTTCGTCTCCCACGATGCGATTGAGAGTTTCAAAAAAGGCACCGAAGTTCGCTTGAATCATCGGCTGAGTAATGGTTTGGTCAAGTAGATTATCCTCAGAGAATTCGAGAAACCGTGGGCTCCAATTGATCACTGAAGGATAGTGAGGAGCTTCCACGCTGTTCATATCAAAATTGAACGTGTCGGGACTTACGTTCTTATCACCGGCAGGAATTTCTTCATAAATTGTTGAGGAAAAAAGTGTGTACGAATGTTCAAGATAGCTCTTCTTACGTGGCCCCTGGTCATTTTCCGGGAACAGCGCATAAACCATCTTGAGTCGATCTCGCACGGTCTTCAGAATTTCTGGACGGTTTTGCCAGTGGGTGAAAAGAAGTCTGAGCGCTTCCCAAGTTTGTGAGGAATCCGTTCCGAAGAGTAGCACTGCATCTGCAAGGCCTACAATGCTTACGGCGGCGATATCGTGAAGGCCGGCGCGCGAATCGATGAGTACTACATCGGGTGTTGTTAGACTTTCAAGTCTGCGCAGGAGCCTGCCCGAACGTTCATAAAACCTCTCAACTCCGCCGGTGCTCTTCGGGATGTCGAGGAAGACTCGAGAAAGCTTCGAGAGGTACGCTGGTTCAGCGACCTGCATTGCCGAAGCTACATTGATCCTACCTGTCACACCTTGCATATTGGAAAGTGGGCTTATCGACGTCATGCGCTCTGGTAAGCCATCAGCCTGTCCTACCGCGTCCTCGACAAACCAGTCCACGATCCCAAATTCCGGTAGTTTGTCCGGAGGAAGCATTAGGCTGGAAAGGCCTGGAGATTCAAGGTCGAAGTCAATGAGAAGCACGCGCTTGCCGGCGAGACCTAGATGGTAAGCATATAGTGCGAGAGCCGTGGAACGACCTACGCCACCTTTTAAGCCGTAGAAAACGACACGCGGGGGATGCGAACCTTCACGAACATCCGTTCGTATCCAATCTTGACCTGTCACTTGCCTATCGAGAAGCATTATCTTTTGATTTTGACCGGACGCCACATAAGCCATAGTGTCGGGGTTTTTGAAGACAAGATCGGGATCGAAAAAGTCATCTTTGCCGAGAACCCTTTTTTCTTTGGGATCTGAATAGACTCCCAGAGTCGTCCATAGAGAACTGGTCATTGATTCGATCTCGCTAACGGTCTTTGCGTCGGCATCGATAGCGAGTCGTATTCTCCCATACTGATCACGAACGACGATCGGCTCAACCGCGTCTGGGAAATGGAGCCTAGCAATCCCTTCAACTAAGTTAGAGAGGGCTTGGTTGAAATAGGTCGGAGTTCCTTCCATCACCTTATCCTCCCGTCAAGGAACGCCTGATCAATCATGGATCGAATTTGCGTGGCAGCGATCCTCCATGCAGAGTGGCTTGTCGGTAGCGCCGTTTCGAGAAAATAACGATGCTCCACTCTCCAGTCGGTGAAAGCCGAAATGTTCGGGACCTTGGCAATATAAGAAAAGTAAGTGCTGTCGGCAGGGGAAAATGTGCTGACATTTGCAACTAAACCGTTGATGTGTTTCATAAACTGATTGCTTCTCATGTTTCCTTGGAGGTCTCCATTCGCTTTTGTCGCGAGACCATAGGCTACCAACAACGCCTTGAGACCACACTCCGCGCAGAATCCATACAGCTGACCTGCGTTTGCATTTCTTCCGTCGACAAAAAGATGTTCAGCGTCTTCGAAGTGCCTGATTGCCGCTTCCTTAAAATTAACGTCCACGCTTTCTACTTCCTCATAACTAACGAGTTCGGCATCCAGCTTTATATAAAGTCAGCATAGTTACTCCTGTCAACTGCCGCTGCTCTATAGTAATATCCATACTCGCTTTCCTCCTCAAGAGCTCGGCCACTTACACTACACAACATATCTTACAGCTTCAAAATGTAGTTTGTCGCCCCTGATATCAGGATTACGGATAATTGGCCTCGCCCTGCCGCCCCTAGACACTTGACGGATCGCTCCCGGTATTTGAAGTCTGGAGATCGCCGTTCACCGCTTTTTTGGAGTATGTACCCCAGAAGCCATCACGCTGGACAACTGTCAAGGCGTACCTCTCGCACCTGCTTGAGCAACCGAGTACGCAGGCATGATGCCAGGAGTTGACCATGCGAGCGCCGCGACGGCTTGGACGGTTTCCCCCGCCTCTCTTTGTTTGCATAATAGCTGTCCTGCATACTAGCTTTTCGACCTTCCAGGCAGCCTTCTCCGGCCTGCTATAACTCACAATTATAGGTTCTCGTACTGAAGAGTCTGCAATCCTCGGAACGCTTTGTATTCTTCCGGAAAAGATGCGGCCGTGGGCCGCAGGAGACTACTCCTATGGGAGAGGATAAACAAGTGGCAAAAGAACCAACGAAGAAGGTTACCGTGAAAGTGCCGGACAAGCTCACCGGCGCTTAAAGGATCGGCCACCTCGCGGAGGTACGGACGCCATGAGAGGGGAGCGCGTCCCTCTTGGCAAGATCGGGGAGATATTCATCCGGGTGAGGCCGGCGCACGCGGCACACGCCGGAAGGAACCCACTCACCTGCCGGGAGATCACAATCCGGCCAAGCCCGCCACAAGGTACCCCGTCGCACGTTCAGCAAGACCTTCAAGGAGGTCGCGCTGAAGGCAAAGGCAAAGAAGTAAGAGATCCCCGCATGCTGTCCATCAAGGTGAAGGACATGCCCCGTCATCTGGACTGACCCAACCTGCTGGAAACATAAGCGCTATGAGAGAGCTACAATACCTCAGGCAGCTGAGGTCCATCATATCGGCTCAGCTTGCCGGCGGTCAATTTTGTATCCCGGCTGAAAGCTGAGAGGCTTTCAGCCCCAGGTTGTCCACATAAAGGGAACATGGGGTGCCCAAAACGCTGTACCATCTGGTGGCTGTGCGCGATCCAAGGAAAAGAAAAGGGTTGACCAGCAATGAGAGGGTAGAGCAAAGACGATGGACTTGGATACTAGCCCGAGACAAAGCGACTATTGATGCCACTTACTATAATCAGGACTCTGACGGCGCATTTTCCCCTTCTGGCTTCCAAAATATCCAAACCGCGATCAGTTAGAGCGGTCGGCCGTCGACGGTGATAAACCCGGACCTACCTGGAAGGCGGGATCGCTTGTTACCCGGCGGTCGTGTCAGATAACTGGCGAAAACTTATACGGACGTCATAGAGGCGTCAGCAGACACGCTCAGCCGTTCCGCAGTGCAGCTCTTTCGAAAAAGGCGTCAAGAGAAGTGCCGATCTCGCCCGGAAGCGGATTGGGCACCGTCTGTGCGAAAGGACAGTTGGTCTGCATTCCGTACAGAATTGCAATTGACAAATATAAAGCAAAAGGATATAATCTGCTATGTGGAAGGCAAGTTTGGCAAAGAAGCACTTCGTGCCTATTGTGCGACAAGGAAAATCTGCTGCTTAAGTTGGGATACCAGGAAGGTTCAATAATGGAGCTCTCGGTCATGAACGAGGAAGAAGAGAATCACCCTATAATTGACAAGCTCGTTGAAAAGCCCAATGACGGCGCTGCTGGCGCATTGTCGCCCCAAGCCGAAGCTGATGGGCGAGCAACTCTACGCCGCTTTGACCCAGATGTTCGGATTACGGAGGCGATGCGGTGGCATTCCGCCGAGAAGCCAGCCAGCAAGAAGCGTCACAATCAGACTTCCAACACTGGACCAACCTGGGGCCACCTGCTCGGACAGGTCATCGTTGGCGTGATAGAGATCCTGATTCCGCTCGCCTTCATAGTCGGCATGATCTACTGGCGCGCGCCTTGGCTGTTCTGGGCTGTAGTACATTTCCTAAGAGGCGAGCCGATTCTGAACTTCTGACCGGTAGCACGGGATGCTCTTTCATAGAAACGCAGCGGAGCTACTGTCAGCTCTCGATCCCTATGCAGAAACGATTGAAGATCGCACAGCAATGGTTCCCAACAGCGCCGCCCTCGAAGCTGGCACGGTGATTCCGCGAGGCAGGGAGTCCGGAGCTCTTGTTGCATATCGCAATGGTCGCGGCGTCGTGCTGTACGACGGCGAGCTGAGGTGGGACGAGTTGGTAGAATCACGAACCGGTGTCAGAATTCTGTTACTTGATGACGCTGGCCCAAACAAGAAGCTCCACTATGTTGACGAGTCGGGCAATAGCTTCTCAAGTTGGCTGGTCGCTCAAAGAAAAGCTCGCCGGAGAAAGCTCGGTCACAGGGTCACTCTTTATCCATCACCGTCCAATCGATTATCGTTCAGGCTTTTTCTGAGAAGGATTTGCATATAGGGGACAAATTCTGGTAAACATTTACGATGCACTTGATACACTACTACGATTCAGTCTCAACACAGAACTCGAAAAGGGAGAGGACGACTGCTATCGGGAATACAAATGCTATGAAAAGAAGGGGCTGGAAGACGCCCTGATGACGCTTCATAGACTTGCGGGCAAGGGCTGCAATCAAGCCTTCATCTGTCAAACGTTGAAACAGCGGTATTTTCGGTGGTTGGACTCAAATCCTTGGAATGATCCCGTGAAGTTCAAAAAGGGAATGGCGTTTTCCATCGGCTACTACAAGCTACTCCACGAGCTTGAGAAGATGAGCTCTACCTAAAGGGGCACGATCATGGAGTTCCAGAATGCCTTGGCGGGGGTAGAACGTAAGATTGCTGATGGAAGGAAGGTTTGGGAAAACCAGCTGCACATGCAAAAGCTGTACGACTCCCAGAAGAAAGGCGTAGAACAGGCAAAGGTGGACGCGGGGAAGGCCCTGCGTCTAGGAACGGATGTCGTTCAGTTCATGCGAAATCAGCTTCAAATGATGGAAAGCTCTCCGGCGTGGTCAATGCCGCAGTCGTCGTTTGAGCAGGCAGTATCCATGCGAGTAGGCTATAAGGCCGCATTTGATGCCGTCCAGAAGCTGCTCGTGCAGGAGCGCCTCCGCGCAAAGAATGTCAGCCGTACAGGACCGGATCGATCGGCCAACGAAAGTTCATTCTGCTAAGATTTGCCCATGACCTTGCCAACGATTCGTCTGAGAGGGGAGGGTGAGGCTCGGGCTTCTCCGTGAACGCCCCCTTGAGGGGTATAATGCTACACTCAGGGTCACATTTGCTGTGTTGATAAAAATCCTTTTTCGGTCCCTCACGGCAAGTCCTTACGAAAAAGTGACTTGCTTTTCTCCGAATCGAACTTGAACAGGCAAACCCTTCCCGGCTCCAGCCTCTCAAGCTGGCCAAGGTCCTTCTTGTCTGCGGAGTCAAGGGGCTGGATGCGGGCAATCCCTAAAGCGTGCCCGTAGAGCCAAGGGATTGAGAAAACAACATTGAACCTGATTATGTCCAGTCCTGTTCGCAATTTGATTTTGGGAGGCCACCCTCACTCCACGCATCTTATGCAGCCGCCTCCAGTCGCGCTCGGCATCGGTCGATAGATTCGGCCTTAATATAACTGCGGCTGACTGACCATTCTTCTGAGTACTCGATCAGGTATGAGGTTACCAATCGCACATAGGACTCGTCACTTGGGAAAATGCCCACCACTCGAGAACGCCGCCGAATTTCCTTATTCAGACGCTCATGCATGTTCGTGGAGGATATCTTTTTCGGGTCAAACTCCTCCAAGGCATAAAACTGAAGCGAATCCTCAAGTCCTTCCCGCAGCGTTTCTATGGCAAGGGGATACTTGATTTGGAACTCACCTATAAAAATGCGCGCCATGCGGATCGCAGATTTGCGGTCAGGCTGTTGCCAGATCTGCTTCAGTTTGGCAGCAACGGCCCTTTTGTCCCGCTGGTTGACGTGCGCCATGATATTTCTCATCAAGTGCACCTTGCAGCGTTGCCAGCTCGCCCCCAGAAAGTTCTTTCGCACCGCAGCCTGAATACCAAGATGCGCATCAGAAACAACCATCCAGGCGCGTTGAAGACCTCGCGTTTTCAATTACTTGAACAATAGTGTGTAGTTTTCTTCGGACTCTACCTCCATCGGCTGAACCGCCAATATTTCACGTGTTCCTGCGGAGTTTATGCCCGTCACCAACATCACCGCAGCGTTCACCACGCGCCCGTTTCGTCGAATCTTTTCATACAGGGCATCTATCCAGAGTACGGGGTACTCGGCTTCCAGTTGCCTGGTGCGGAAGCGCTCAACCTGCTCGTCCAAGCCCTTGTTGATCTCCGAGACTTGGCTGGCCGACATTCCTTCGATGCCCAGCGCTTTGGCCAATCGCTCGATCTTTCGCGTCGAGACTCCGTTTACGAATGCTTCCTGGACCACCTGGATCAAGGCCTGCTCGCTCCGTTTTCGCTCAACGACGAAGAAAGGTACATAGCCGCCATTTCTTAGTTTGGGGATGCAGAGGTAGGCCGTCCCCAACCGTGTGTCAAAGCGTCGCACTCGGTAACCTGAGAAATAGGTCTTCCTTTCCGTAGAGTGCTTACCTTTCTCCGCACCCACTTAATTCGCAGCCTCTACCTCCATCAATTGCTGGGTAACCCATTCCAGCATTGAGAGCAGTGGGTCGGCTTCCCCGACAAATTGCAGTAGAAGCGCCTTGAACACGGTGCTAAGATCTCGTTTGGCCATCGTCTCCCTCCTAATGGTTTGGTTGGCACCTATCATTTTGGAGTATTCGATGGCCTCCTTTCAATCCGAAATTGCGAACATCAGCTTACACAATCTTGAACCTTCACCATTCAACCAGAGTGGGCTGGTGAGCATGTTTACAACCGTCGCGGCAGGGTGATTTCTCATCATTGGCGATACTTAATTGTCAGAGAGGGATCTGTGAGGGCTTGAAGCATGAATAATAGAAGCACCGACTGGGTGGACGTGTTAGCGGTAGCCATAGGAGAGAGTGCAAGATGGGCGAAGAGGCTACATGGTGGCAAAGCCTTATGACTCCCGGGGCAACTCAGGACACCAAGATACCCCCGCTGCCTGTCTGAGTGTGGAGATTGTCGATATTCTGTGTGATGAGCACGTGCAGGCGGCCGCGGCCGTCAGCGCCGGCTGCCTTCTCCTGGCGTGCGAGCGCCAAGTGCGCAGCGTTGGGCCGCGCCCTGCCGAAATTGTCGTAGTAGATTTCCCAGATCACGGGCCAGCCTGCTCGGGGTGACGGAGGAAGTACTCGATCTCCTGAGTGCGCGGGTCGTAGCGGCACCACAGCCCGCCGGCACCCTGGAAGGGCGGGATGACGCTTTCCACGCTGATGCCCGCGCCGGTAAAGGCGGTGAGGTAGCGGGTGAAGCGGATAAGGGCGGCGACGTTGTTGATGCGAGATTGAATTTCAAAGGAGATCGGACTTAGCTCCATGGATGGAGTTATGGTCGGGAAAACGCAGAGGTATTGTCAAGAATCTCGAGTGTGCATGAATTCAAATGTTAAGTGCTCCCACTTTTAAAAAGAGTCAATGTGTTTTGAAAAAGTATTTGCATTGTAGTTGCTATGGAAATAGAATCTAAAGTAGCAATGAAATTTCTATGAAACATATTAAGAGTTTATTTGCAGATGAGACAAGGATTGTAAAGGTTGGCGCGATTTTTGCATTCTCTCTCTCTCGTCTTCCCTTCATTACTGATTCAGAAAAAAATCCCAAAAGGCATCTTAATTTGCTCAGCTCAAACAGAGAACAGAACCGAAGGTTCTAGTCATGGCTAGGTCCACAGACATCATCCGAAACCGGCAACGGACTCGAAGTAAATGACCTCCTCAAGGCATTGGTCGCATTCAAGTAAGGCGATTTCACCCTCAGACTCTCTTTCCGCGGGAGGCCGTATGAAACATGATCGTGATGAGAGAATGGGGCTGTTTCGAGGAAGTGCCCGCCGCAGTGTTTGTGGTGTTACAGCGTTGCACGGAAGAACGAATTGCTAGCCGAATGGATTTTTCCTGATGGAAGAAGAGGTTGGTTCTAACTCAGCATTCAGCCCTTCTCGGAAGGGTTTTTCATTTTTTCTCATGACCTCACTAAGCGCAAGCAGGGGGTACCCTGGATATGGCAGAAACGAAAAGCAAGGACAAATCCTGGTTGGGCAATACCAATGTGTTCGTACTGATCATCTGCTCGGTCTGTCTGGTAATCCTCGGTTCCTTTTCAGCAATAGCCTATTACTCTTACTTGAATGCCTTAAATCGCGAAATACGCTTGAACAGGGCTTTGGCCACCTCCACCGCCCGGAATTTCGAGGAGCACGAGAAGGCTACTATTGGGATCATCCAGGCCTACGCATCCCGCCGCACCTTCAGGGATGCCGTGGCGCGGGAAGATTCAGGTGAGACCCTCCGCCAGCTTGGCCAATTGAAAGGTGACAATCGTGAAATCGACCTGGCGTTGGTCACCGACAGAGCCGGGACCCTTTGGGCTAACCTTCCGGTATATGAAGAATCGCATGGGCAGGATTTCTCGCACCTTGACTGGTACCGGGGGGTGAGTGCGGAGTGGAAGCCGTATGTTTCTAGCGTATACAAGCAGATCATAGGCGAAAAAAACCTCGCCGTGCTTGTGTGTGCACCCGTCACTGATGAGAGAGGCAGGGTGATCGGAATCCTCGGCACCGCGCAGGGTACGGCCTTTCTGGAGAAAATTCTCAATCCGATGAAGGGTGGTTTAGACGCGAGACTCACCCTGATTGATCAAACGGGGAATGTCATCGTTGGTGATGGTTTCTCCAATCTGCGCGAGATTACCGCCTACCCGTTCTACCCGTCCATCAGAGAGGCTTTGGGAAAAGGGGAAACTGATCTTCTGATCCGGAATCCCTCTGGCGGCAGCAGAATGCGATACGTCTCGTTTGCACAGGTGGAAGGAATTGGATGGACTGTTATCAGCGAGAAGGAGAGGGGTCAGGTCATCAGATCGGATCTGGCTCAGCTCTTTCTCCTTGGAATCTCTGCGCTCCTGTCGTGCATGGTTGCAGGCATCGCGTTGGTCCTTCTCAGGAAAGAGTTCGTGCATCGATTTGCGCAGCTGGAAGACCTGCGGCGCTTGGCAACGGTGGTCAGTGATTCTAACGACGCTGTCATCATGCACGACCTTGAAGGCAAGATCCTGGCATGGAACCGTGGCGCGAAGGAAACCTACAGCTATACAGAAGCCGAGGCGTTGGGAATGAATGTCAGGGATATGGTAGCTGAGCCCGATCGTGAGGCGGCCCTGGGACTGATTCAGAGGATCAAGCAAGGGGAGATCGTCAAATCGTTCGAGCTTCGCCGCGTCACCAAGGACGGTCGGATCCTGGATGTGTGGCTGACGACCACCTTGCTGACTGATGAAAAAGGAAAGCCGGTTGCCATAGCCACCACTGAACGCGACATCACCGAGCGCAACAAGGCGGAGGCGGATCACGAGAAACTGGAGGCCCAGTTTCGCCAGGCCCAGAAGATGGAGGCGGTGGGTCGGCTGGCGGGCGGCGTGGCCCATGACTTCAACAACATGCTGCAAGTCATTCTCTCATATGCAGAGATGGCACTGGAGAAACTTACGCCTTCCGACGTTCTTTATGCGGCCGTCCAGCAAATCATTAAAGCCGGCCAGCGCTCAGCGGATCTTACCAGGCAGCTTCTGACCTTCGCTCGAAAGCAAACAATCGCTCCAAAGGTTCTGGACCTCAACGAATCGGTCGCGGGCATGCTCAAGATGTTAAAGAGGCTGATCGGCGAGGATATCGATCTGGCCATGATGGTGGGCCATGACCTCGGGAAGGTGAAGATGGATCCATCCCAGTTGGACCAGATCCTGGCTAACCTTACGGTCAACGCCCGCGACGCGATCTCCAGCGTCGGCAAGGTGACCATAGAAACTGATAACGTGGAGTTCGACGAGAAGTACTGCCGGGCCAACGACAGTTACCTCCCGGGTCAGTATGTTCTGCTGGCGGTCAGTGACGATGGCTGCGGCATGGATAAGGAGACTCAAGCGAAGATTTTCGAGCCATTCTTCACCACCAAGCCGCAAGGGCAGGGAACGGGCTTGGGCCTGTCCACAGTATACGGCATCGTGAAGCAGAACAACGGTTTCATCAATATGTACAGCGAACCGGGAAATGGCACGACCTTCAAGATCTACCTGCCCCGGCTTCAGTCGGATACGGTGGCAATCGACGAGACTCCCAAACACGCCGTGGCGCTGAACGGCACGGAAACGGTGCTGCTGGTCGATGACGAGGAGGCGCTGCTTGGGCTCGGCAAGATGCTACTCGAAGACCGGGGCTATACGGCGTTGACCGCCCGTAGTCCAATCCAGGCGATCCAACTGGCCGAGCAATACTCGGGCGTCATCGATCTGTTGCTGACCGACGTGGTGATGCCCGGCATGAGCGGCCGCGAGCTTTTTAAAAAGCTCAGCACCCAGCGGTCGGGTTTGAAATGCCTGTTCATGTCCGGCTACACTGCCGACGCCATCACCCACCGCGGCGTGCTTGACGAAGGCGTCCACTTCCTGCAGAAACCGTTTTCCGTGGAGCAGCTTGGCGTAAAACTACGCGAGGCGCTTGATCAGCCCTAACCGCGTGATGTGTAGGATGACGAATCTGGGTGGCGTGGCGGCCCCAGGCGCGTCCGGAGACCATATGTCGTATGGATTCTCCGTCTGCGGCTCTCCTGGGCGCGGTCCGCGGTCGCCATAAAAAAGAAGAGCGGGGAAGGCCCTGCTCGCTCTCCCCGCTCACTCTCAGAGCGTTCTCAATGTCACGTTTTTCAACAGGATCATATCATGGCCGTCAAGCGTCGCGCGTGGCGGGGCAAGGTGTAACGCTGCGGGAGCCTTCCGCATACTTTCACACTCTCTTTTTCTCACGTAGGACTGAAAATGGGATTGGCAAGTAACGTGTCACGACCCCGATTCTACTTCGACGATCTGGGACGCACGATCTGGCATGAGGACAGCGGCGGCGATCCGCCTTATAATGCGGCGGGGTGTTCGTAGCGGTCTACGCGAAGGGGGGCAAGTATGACGTGGCTACTCGTGATGTGGAGGATCTTCGCTCTGGTATGGGGCGTTATCGTTTACCTGGTATTGCTCGTCGTCGTCGCTGTCGGCGCGGGGAATCGCGGAAGGAACGGTGTGGTGTGGGGGATATGGGCGATCCTGCTTACTCCTCCTATCGCTGGATTCATGCTGTTATGTCTTGGACAGTGCAAGCCGAGCGAGAAGCGGGAGGTCAAGGCGGCTCCTGTCAAGACCGCCCCGAGTCAGGTCTTACTCGCAGAGGAGGAGATCGGCGACTGGCTAAAGGGCGTGGGGAAGGGGGGCGAAAAGTGACGTCTTCGCCCTATCCGCAGGAGGGATTGAAAGGAAGCCGGGAGGCGCCGCGGAGCTGCCGACGGGGACGACACTTTCTGAATCCCGGAACACTTGCCGGCCAGCACGCCGATTCTACACCCGCCCGCCCTTCCCGTGAAGCTTTCCCCTTCCACGGCTGAAAACGTGCCCGCTGGCGGCCCGTAGGCGAACGATCAGCAGCCCTGCCGTGTCATTACACCCCCGCGTTGCGGGTGTATAACGGAGCCATGGCCTTCTCCCACGAAATTCTCCTTCAGGCATGGGCGCGGTCGGGTGCGCACTGTGAGTGCCAGCGCGAGGGCCACGGCCACGAGGGGCGGTGCGGCCACGCGCTCCTGTGGACCCTGCGTGGTTCGACGTCCACCGCTGGGGGCTGGGATGCAGTCCATCGGACCAGTTGGGGGACGGATGTCCTGGCTGAGTGCATGATCATCTGCACGGAGTGCCAGAAGCCGCAGGTTGTGCAGGTGCGGTGAGGGGGTGGCTCGCTTGCCGTCGCCTATCTCACATAACTGCGGATGAGTAACGAGGTCGAGGAGCGGCTCATGCTCGACGAGGGGTTCCGTTCCCGCTTCGCACGGGGCGCGTCAAGGAGGGGGAGTTCGCGACGCTTGAATCGATGATATAACTCTCTTTTACATGATGACCAGTTACGATGCGTCAAAGACAAAGAAAGATGTCTCGCTCACCTTTCGAGCATCAGGCACTTCTTCACTCTATCGTAACACAAAGAGCAGAGACTCGCCTCATAAGAGAAGGAGGCAGCTCATGCAAAGCCCTGAAGAAATCATAAGCGGTGCGCTGAAAAGCTGTCTTGAGCGCGCCATACGCTGCGATGGGATTGAGACGGTTTTTCAGCCTATTCTGGACATACGCAGCGGCGAGCTTTTCGCCTATGAGGCACTTGCCCGCAGCACCTTCTTTTTCGGCCGAACATCACTCATGTTTGAGACCGCCGAACGCTTGAACCTAAGTTGGGATCTGGATGCCGCTTGCAGAGTTGCCGCGCTTCGAAGCATCGCCTTACTGGCTGCCTCGGTTCAGGAGCGAAGCTTTTTCATCAACGTCAGTCCACGAAGTATCACTGACCGTCGTTCAATCGAAGGGCTGACGCTTTCTGCGATGAAGGCGCTGGGAATTAGCCAGGAGAGGATCGTGATCGAAGTCACCGAGACGGCAAGCATCGAGGACTATAAGGCGTTTGAAAGGCAGATCAGCCACTACGCCGAACAGGGGTTTCGAATCGCTCTGGATGACTTCGGCTCTGGTCACAGCGGGCTTCTAACGCTTGTTGCCGTAGCCCCGCATTTCATAAAGTTGGACCGCGCCCTCGTTTCACACATCGATTGTGATCCCTATCGGCAAAAGCTTCTCTCGGCAGTTGTGACGTTTGCCGCCAACGTTGGGATCGAGCTGTTGGGGGAGGGGATCGAACGACATGAAGAGTTGGAGACGTTAAGAAGCCTTGGAGTTCGCTACGGACAAGGATTTCTCCTCGGGCGGCCGATGTCTCTGAGTGTTGAGCAAGCGGGCGAGGATGCGATCACCTCATTTGCAACGAGCGCCTCCCCGCAGATGGAGAGACCTCCAGCATTCGCATCAGCCGGTGCATAGCAGGACCCCACCGTACTATAGCGGACCACTTCTGGGGAGCTTGCGAGGCCGTACTGGAGGGGTAAAGGGCGGGCAGCCGACCGCAGTCCTTTGAGCACTACAATAAAGGACAAGGCGAGCAGGGTCAGGTGAGAGCAGGCAACAGCAGGTAGCGGGGAAACGGGACATAACAGAAAGCAGGCGATAGCAGGTGAGACGAAAAGGGAGAGAGCAGAGGAGGCGCGGTCGAAAAAGTTGCCGCCTCCGAGTAGCCCGAGAGGGTGGCCTCGTGCGATAGCCAGCAATTGAGGGAGAGAGGGGCATTTTCCACGCATGGAGGGTCCCCGCTTGCCTTTGTCTATGCACTGACCGAGTGGAGTGCTATTCTCCGCAGTAACAGCCGCAAGCGTTTGCATTCCAACAATGTGAAAGGAGAAATCACAATGAAAAAGACGCTCCTTTCTTGCGCCGTGCTCGTTGCAATCACCTTCAGCTTTATCGGCTGCTCCTCGCCAGGGGGAGGGACGACGACACCGCCAAACGCAACGGTCTACGTAGGCGGCGTTAACTCATCGGGAGCCGCAGGATTCTGGCATGGTGCAGTCGGCAGCAGTGGCCCTGGCTGGGTCACCTGCGATGCCAGCGGCGTCGGCCGAATCGTCAACTCGATTGTAGTCGCAGGCACTACAGTCTACACATGTGGCACTGGCGCATCAGGAGCCGTCGGCTACTGGTATGGCGCAACAGGCAGCACCACTCCCACGTGGGTCCCCTGCGATAGCAGCGGCAGTGCCAGCTCGATTGCAGTCTCGGGCACAACGGTCTACGTAGGTGGGGTGAACGCAAGGTATGCCGCTGGGTACTGGTATGGCACGGTCGGCAGTGGTAATCCCACCTGGGTTAACTGCACAAACCTCATCATCGAAGGCCTCAGCAATGGCTGGGTCAACTCGATTGCACTCTCGGGCAGCACACTCTACGCAGGCGGCTATAGGCTAAATTGGGGCATCGGGTACTGGTATGGCCCAGCCGGTGGCGGCGGAAACTGGGTCACTTGCTCAAGCATCGGCGGCATCAACTCGATTGTGGTCTCAGGTACCACGGTCCTCGCCGGGGGCACAAACGGAGGTGTTGGGTACTGGTATGGCCCAGCCGGCAGTCCGTCATGGGTCAACTTTGAGAGCAGCAGCGGCAGTGCCCGCTCGATTGCACTCTCGGGCACCTCAGTCTACGTAGGCGGCGTGAATGCATCGGGAGCCGCCGGGTACTGGTATGGCGCAACAGGCAGCACAACTCCCACCTGGGTCCCCTGCGACAGCAGCGGCAGTGCCCGCTCGATTGCACTCTCGGGCACCACAGTCTATGCAGGCGGCGTGAACGCATCGGGAGCCACAGGGTACTGGTATGGCACGGTCGGCAGTAGTAATCCCGCCTGGGTCCCCTGCGACATCGGCGGCAACGTCTACTCCATTGCAGTGGTAACCCAATAGGAGGCGAGGTCAACGAATAAAGAGTGGCGCGGCATCAAAGAGGATGCGGCGCTGTACCTGCTCCCTTATGCAGATAAGCACCTCAGCGGGAGCCGAATGGAAGTTGCCAAAACCGCTTGCCTATCCTCTTCGCGACAACGCGCGACAATCTGGGGCCATTTAGCCGCTACACATGCGACACACCGGCTCGGTCTGGACGGCCCCGAAAAATCGGGGCGGGGACAGGGGCCGGGAAGAGTGCCGGATTGCTCCGGTGGACATCGGGTCCTGGCCCGGTGCCGCCGATCCTACACCCGTTGGCTCCGCATGGAGGGGTTCCATCCTTACGAATGTCGGAGTCAATCGGCGAGCATTCACTCTTCTGAGTTTAGGATTCAGCTGCCCGTTGGAATGATCCGTCCATCCGTCGTAGCTCGAAGTTCGCTATAGCCTTTTAGGGAATCGAACCTTTGGGTCGTTTCGCTCCGAGCTGGGTCACGGTGGGACAACTCGTCATTTGACGCAATGCAAGTCTCGTGCCGCGTTTTTATGGTACGCCCGTTGGTACG